>CAYWUD010000256.1:0-3955 GCA_964461355.1 uncultured Pseudomonadales bacterium
CGCCGAGGAGCAGGCGCTGCTGTGCGCGTATGCCCGTGAGGAACTCGCCGCGCTGCGTATCGCGGGGGCGGGGCTTCTGGCCGGTACGCCTGCACTGGACTGGGCGGCGCTGGCCGCATGCGCACCGGCGCGGCAGAAACTGTTGCTGCGTACCTGGCTGGCCGATCGTGGCTGTGCACTGCCCCAGAGCGCGCAACTCGAGCGGATCTGCGCTGATCTGCTGACGCCACGTGCCGATGCCGAACCCTGCTTTCAGCAGCCGGACTGGATGCTGCGCCGCTACCGTACCGGGCTGTACTGGCTGCCGGTGCCCGCCGCGGCTATTCCCTGCAGCATTGACGTGCAGCCGGGCTGTCAGGCACTACCGGGTAACGGCCAGCTGTGCTGGCAGGTGCGACCGGGTGCAGGGCTGGTGCCCGGCACCGCGCTGTCGCTTCGGTATCGGGATGAGGCCGCAGAGCCGCTGCGCTTTGCCCTGGCCGGGCGGCGCGGGCGCAAGTCCTTGAAAAAATGGTGTCAGGAGCAGGGGGTGCCGCCCTGGCTGCGCGGCCGCCTTCCGCTACTCTTTAGAGCGGATGAGCTGGTGGCCGTAGCCGGGCTCGGGGTGCTCGAAGGCCATCAGGTGGCCGCGGGCCAGCCCGGGCTGCTGCCGCTCTGGAGGCCGGACGGCACTGCGGTTAATCCAGATTGAGCGGGGGGGGCGGTTCTGGTAGTCTGCCCTCCCATCTTTTGTTAACAAATCTCCCTTTCGCCTCGCGATCTCATTTCTGTTTCAACGGGTTTCTCATGACGCGCTATATCTTCGTCACTGGCGGTGTCGTTTCCTCTTTGGGTAAAGGCATTGCAGCCGCTTCTTTGGCGGCCATTCTCGAAGCGCGTGGCCTCAAGGTCACCATGCTTAAACTGGATCCCTACATCAAAGTGGATCCGGGTACTATGAGTCCGTTCCAGCACGGGGAAGTTTTCGTCACTGAAGATGGCGCGGAAACCGATCTGGACCTCGGTCACTACGAGCGGTTTATCCGCACCACCATGACCAAGGGCAACAACTTCACCTCCGGCCGCATCTACCAGGATGTGCTGCGCAAGGAGCGTCGTGGTGACTACCTCGGCGGTACCGTGCAGGTGATTCCGCACATCACCGACGAGATCAAGCGTCGTGTGATCCAGGGCGCCGGCGATGCCGATGTGGCGCTGGTGGAAATCGGCGGTACCGTGGGTGATATCGAATCCCAGCCGTTCCTCGAAGCGGTCCGTCAGCTGAAGGTGGAACTCGGTTACCACCGTGCCATGCTGATGCACCTGACTCTGGTGCCGTACATCAAGACCGCCGGTGAAACCAAGACCAAGCCGACCCAGCACAGCGTGAAAGAGCTGCGCTCGATCGGTATTCAGCCGGACGTGCTGATCTGCCGCAGCGAAGAATTTATCGATGCCTCGGCGCGCCGCAAGATCTCCCTCTTCACCAACGTTGAAGAGCGTGCGGTGATCTCCCTGGCCGACGCCGACAGCATCTACAAGATTCCGGGCGTGCTCAACGACCAGCAGCTCGACCAGATCATCGTCGAGCGCTTCGGCTTTGACTGCCCGCCGGCCGATCTGTCCGAGTGGGACGATGTCATCGATCGTGAGCTCAACCCCCAGCACACCGTGACCATCGCCATGGTCGGCAAGTACATGGAACTTCTGGACGCCTACAAGTCGCTGATCGAAGCGATCAAGCACGGCGGTCTGAAGACCCGCTCCAAGGTCAAGTTCAAGTACATCGATTCTGAAGATATCGAAAACAACGGTACCGATGTGCTGAGCGACGCCGACGCGATTCTGGTGTCGGGCGGTTTCGGTTCCCGTGGTGTCGAAGGCAAGATCCTCACCGCCCAGTATGCCCGTGAAAACAAGGTGCCGTTCCTCGGTATCTGTCTGGGCATGCAGGTTGCAGTGATCGAGTTTGCCCGCAACGTGGCCGGTCTTGCCGGTGCCAACTCCACCGAGTTCGACAACCACTGTGCCCACCCGGTGGTCGGTCTGATCACCGAATGGCGCGATGCGTCCGGCAGCGTGGAAACCCGTGGCGAAGATTCCGATCTCGGCGGCACCATGCGTCTGGGTGCGCAGATGTGCAACCTCGAGCAGGGTTCTCTGGCGCTGTCCGCCTACGGTCACAGCCCGATCAAGGAACGTCACCGTCACCGTTACGAAGTCAACAACAACTACGTGGCCCAGCTGCAACAGGCCGGCCTGCGTATTGCCGGTCGCTCGGAAGACAACTCCCTGGTGGAAATTATCGAAGTGGCCGACCACCCGTGGTACCTGGCCTGCCAGTTCCACCCGGAATTTACCTCCACGCCGCGTGACGGCCACGGTCTGTTCAAGTCCTTTGTCCAGGCGGCACTGGATCAGCAGGCCCGCACTCAGGGTTGAGCGCTGATATGCAGCAGCAACAGATCAAGGTTGGCGATCTCACGATCGCCAACGACCGTCCCTTTACCCTGATCGGCGGCGTCAACGTACTCGAGTCCACCGATCTGAGCCTGGAGATTGCCGAGCAGTTCGTCAGCGTCTGTGACGCACTGGGCATCCCCTATGTGTTCAAGGGCTCCTTCGACAAGGCCAACCGCTCCTCGATCCACAGCTTCCGTGGCCCGGGGCTCGAGGAAGGCCTGCGCATGCTCGAGGCGGTGAAAACCCGCTTCGGTGTGCCGGTGATTACCGACGTGCACGAAATCGAGCAGTGCCAGCCGGCCGCCGAGGTCTGTGACATCATCCAGCTGCCGGCGTTTCTGGCCCGCCAGACCGATCTGGTCAAGGCGATGGCCGATACCGGCGCGGTGATCAACGTGAAGAAGCCGCAGTTTCTGAGCCCGGGTCAGATGGGCAACATCGTTGAGAAGTTCCGCGAGTGCGGCAACGAGCAGATCATGATCTGCGAACGCGGCGCCAACTTCGGCTACGACAACCTGGTGGTGGATATGCTCGGTTTTCGTACCATGAAAGAGGTGACCGGTGGCGCACCGCTGATCTTCGACGTGACCCACGCGCTGCAGTGCCGCGATCCGCTGGGCGCCGCTTCCGGTGGCCGCCGCGCTCAGGTGGCCGAGCTCGGCCGTGCCGGCATGGCCGTGGGCGTCGCGGGCCTCTTTCTCGAAGCCTATCCGGACCCGGACAAGGCGCGCTGCGATGGCCCCAGTGCCCTGCGCCTGAGTCAGCTGAAACCGTTCCTGCAGCAGATGCAGGCGGTCGACAGCCTGATCAAAAGTTTTTCTGAACTGGAAACCGCCTGAGGCGGTTTCTCTTTGACGCATTACTCTGCAGAAGCGGCGCTTCTGTACAACTTAGGGAGAGTTGTCAGTTATGGCAGTGATCAAGGCGATTAAAGCCCGCGAGATCATGGATTCTCGTGGTAACCCGACCGTTGAAGCCGACGTGATTCTCGAATCCGGTGCGCTCGGCCGTGCTGCGGCTCCGTCCGGTGCCTCTACCGGTTCGCGTGAAGCACTGGAACTGCGTGACGGCGACAAGAGCCGTTACCTCGGCAAGGGCGTCGAGAAGGCCGTGGCCAACGTCAACGGTCCGATCGCTGAACTCTTGATCGGCCGTGATGCGGCTGATCAGCGTGCCCTGGACCAGGCGATGATCGATCTGGACGGCACCGACAGCAAGCAGAACCTGGGCGCCAACGCCATTCTGGCGGTATCCCTGGCTGCGGCGAAGGCGGTTGCACTCGAGAAGGGCATCCCGCTGTACCAGCACATCGCCGATCTGAACGGCACCTCCGGCCAGTACAGCATGCCGGTACCGATGATGAATATCCTCAACGGTGGCGAGCATGCCGACAACAACGTTGATATCCAGGAGTTCATGGTTCAGCCGGTTTCCGCCATGACCTTCAAGGAAGGCCTGCGTATGGGTGCTGAAGTATTCCATGCCCTGAAGGCGGTTCTGAAGGCCCGTGGCC
>CAYWUD010000257.1:0-2813 GCA_964461355.1 uncultured Pseudomonadales bacterium
CTATCTGAAAATCCTGCCGTCCGATCGATTTTGTTATGCCTCGGCATGGCGACCGGACAGGGGAACCCTCGGGGTTCAGTTTTTAGATAGATCAGAAAATTCCATCCGTCCGGATGGATGCCTTTAACAAAGAGGCTCGCCGCAAGGCTCACTGGATTTTCGGAGAATTCCTATGTACGCCATTATTAAGACCGGTGGCAAGCAGTACCGCGTTTCCGAGGGTGAAACCCTGAAAGTGGAAAAGCTGGAACTTGCTACTGGTGAAGCTGTTGAATTTGATGCGCTGCTGGTTGCAAACGGTGAAGACGTCAAGATCGGTGCTCCGATCGTTGACGGTGCCAAGGTAACTGCGGAAGTGGTCAACCACGGTCGTGCCAAGAAGGTCACTATCGTCAAGTTCCACCGTCGTAAGCACCACCGCAAGCAGGCGGGCCACCGTCAGTGGTTCACCGAAGTTAAGATCACTGGTATCAGTGCTTAATTAACCATCAACGAGGATTTAGACAATGGCTCACAAGAAGGCTGGTGGTAGTACTCGTAACGGTCGCGACTCGGAAAGTAAACGCCTTGGCGTGAAGCGCTTCGGCGGCCAAGTTGTGCGTGCGGGTAACATCCTGATTCGTCAGCGTGGCACTCGTTTCCACGCGGGTGAGAACGTAGGCGTTGGCAAGGATCACACCCTGTTCGCCAAGGCAGACGGCAAAGTGGTATTCGAAGTGAAAGGCCCGAACAACCGCAAGTACGTGCGTGTTGAAGCTGCCTGAGTTCATTTCTGAACACCAGGAGCCCCGTCGTCTGTGACGGGGCTTTTTTTATTTGCGAAGGCCCCGTGTGGGGCGGACAATGGCGGCATTCAGGCAGCGCTCGGGAGACGTAGGTAAAGATGAAATTTGTAGATGAAGCGGTCATCCGTGTCGAAGCTGGTAAGGGCGGCAGTGGCTGTCTGAGTTTTCGCCGGGAAAAGTTTGTAGCAAAAGGCGGTCCCGACGGCGGTGATGGCGGCGATGGCGGCAGTGTATTTGTGGTCGCGGTCGAGAACCTCAACACCCTGATCGATTACCGTTTTACCCGTGTGTTCCGTGCCGAAAACGGCCAGCCGGGACGCGGGCGTAACTGTACCGGGCACAAGGGCGAGGACATCACCCTGCAGGTGCCGGTCGGGACCACCGTGATCGACGATGAAACCGGTGAAGTGCTGGTCGACCTGACCGAGCCGAACAAGCCGTTCAAGGTGGCTCAAGGCGGCTGGCACGGTCTGGGTAACACCCGATTCAAGTCCAGTATCAACCGTGCGCCGCGTCAGACCACGCCGGGCTCCGAGGGCGAGATGCGCGAGCTGAAGTTCGAGCTGAAGGTGCTGGCCGATGTCGGTCTGCTGGGGCTGCCGAATGCCGGCAAGTCCACCTTTATCCGTGCGGTTTCGGCAGCCAAGCCGAAGGTGGCGGATTACCCCTTTACCACGCTGGTGCCGAACCTCGGGGTGGTGCGCATCGACGCCAACCGCTCCTTTGTGGTGGCCGATATTCCGGGGCTGATCGAAGGTGCTTCGGAAGGAGCTGGGCTCGGGATTCGTTTCCTCAAGCATCTGGCGCGCTGTCGTGTGCTGCTGCATGTGGTGGATGTGGCGCCCTTCGATGGCAGTGATCCGGTCGCCAATGCGCGCGCCATTATTCATGAAGTCGAGGCGTTCAGCCCGACTCTGGCCGGGCGCGAGCGCTGGCTGATTCTGAACAAGCTCGATCTTCTGCCCGAAGACGAGCAGCAGGCGATGCTCGAGCGCTTCAAGAGCGAGCTGGACTGGCAGGGGCCGCTGTTCGGGATTTCCGCGATCTCCGCGCAGGGGACCGATGCGGTCTGCACTTCGGTGATGAATTTCCTCGAAGCGCTGCGTGACCGCCTTGAGTGCGACGCCGACTTTGCGGCCGCCGAACTCGAGCGCCAGCAGCAGCTCGAAATCGAGGGGCGGGCGCGGATCGAAGCGCTGGCCGAGGAGCGTCGTCTCAAGCGCCGGGCGCAGAAGCTCGGTGTCGATCTCGATGAAGACGACGACGATGATGACGACGACGACCATGACGTCGAAGTGTTTTACGTCCCCTGAGCGGGGCGAACGCCCGGCACGTACCGTGCGGGCGATGGTGATTGGCTTTAAGTAGTACGGCCTTAGGGGCCGCCCTCTGTTGTTAAGGAGTTACTGCTATGTCAGGTCGTGAGCGCATTCAGCGCGCCAAACGTTGGGTGATCAAGATCGGCAGTTCGCTGCTGACCGCCGATGGTCAGGGGCTGGATGAACAGGCTATTCGCGGCTGGGTCGATCAGATGGCGGTGCTGCGCCAGCACGGCATCGAGGTGGTTCTGGTGTCCTCCGGCTCGGTAGCCGCCGGCATGCATGTGCTGGGCTGGAAGCGCCGTCCCTCCGAGCTGCACGAGCTGCAGGTCGCCGCTGCGGTCGGGCAGATGGATCTGGTGCAGACCTACGATCGCCTGTTCGGTGAGCATGATCTGAAGGCGGCGCAGGTGCTGCTGACCCATCCCTGTCTCAGCGATCGTCAGCGTTACCTGAATGCGCGCAGTGCTCTGCGCACCATGTTGCAGCTCGGTGTGGTGCCGGTGGTCAACGAGAACGACACCGTGGTGACCGACGAGATCAAGTTCGGTGACAACGACTCGCTCGGTGCGCTGGTTGCCAACCTGGTCGAAGCGGAAGTGCTGATTCTGCTGACCGATCAGGACGGTCTGTTCGATGCCGATCCGCGCTCGAACCCCGAGGCCCGGCTGATCGGTGAAGCCCGTGCCGGCGACCCGGCTCTCTGGGC
>CAYWUD010000257.1:2823-3954 GCA_964461355.1 uncultured Pseudomonadales bacterium
GTGGCGGCATGATCACCAAGCTGCGTGCGGCCAAGACCGCTGCGCGTTCCGGTGCGCATACCGTGATTGTCGGTGGCCGTATCGAGCGTGTGCTCGAGCGTCTGCAGGCGGGCGAAGCGCTGGGGACGCATCTGCTGCCCGAGCGCGAGCCGGTGGCAGCGCGCAAGCAGTGGCTGGCCGGTCACCTGCAGGTGAAGGGCAAGCTGGTGCTGGATCCGGGTGCGGTCAACGTGTTGCGCAATGCGGGCTCGAGTCTGCTGCCGGTCGGGGTGCGGGCTGCCGAAGGCGATTTTCGCCGCGGCGAGCTGGTCGCCTGTGTCGATGAGGAGGGCACGCTGATTGCCCATGGTCTGGTGAACTACGGCGCCGCCGATGCGCGCAAGATCATCGGCCTGCCCAGCCACCAGATCGAGGGGCTGCTCGGTTATATGGAAGAGCCCGAGCTGGTGCACCGGGACAACCTGGCCTTGATCTGACGGGGCGCTGCGCGCTTCGAGAAAAAGCCTGCTTCAGCAATGGAACAGGCTTTTTGTTTTTTTGGCTGTGGATCGGTTTTTGGGGCGGATCGAGCGGTGCTACCGATGATTACCGCTGATCACGGCAGGAGTTGATCTCCTGTCGCTTTGTCTGGTTAAGGCGTTTTATGAAGCAAGAGTGTTCGACGCTGGTGCAACAGCTGCAGCAGCATCTCGACCGTCAACTGGCGGCTTTACCCGAGGAGGCCGCCCGTTTGTTTCACGGACGGGGCCACTGTTATGACGGGCTGAGTTTTATCAATATCGACTGGTTCAGGCCGGTGGTCTGGGTCGTGCTGTATGGCGATGTAGAGGACGCTTTTGTGGCGGATCTGGCGGCCATGCTGTCGTCGCTGGCGGCCTCGGATGCCGGCGTTGCCGCCGGTATTCAGGCGGTGTCGATTCAGCGTCGGGTCAAGGGACGGGCGCAGCAGGATCTGGTGTTTGGTACGTTGCCCGAGCGCTGCTATGCACAGGAGGATGGTTTCAGGATTGAACTGAATTTAAGTCACAATCAGAACATCGGTTTTTTTCTGGATGCCAAACCCGGCCGGCAGTGGCTGGCGCAACGGGCCCGGGGAAAACGGGTTCTGAATCTCTTCTCCTATACCTGTTC
>CAYWUD010000258.1:0-3940 GCA_964461355.1 uncultured Pseudomonadales bacterium
TTCCACCCCCTTGCCGGGGTGCAGGGGCGGAGCCCCGCGAGCACGAAGGTTTATGTCCACTCAGTCTTCCTTGCTGTCACACCGCTACAACAGAGACACAAACAAAAAAACGCCCCCTCAGGAGCGCTTTTTTTCGATCAACTAACAAAGCCAACCAAAGAGCACAAACCTACTCCACGGTTACCGACTTGGCCAGATTGCGCGGCTGGTCAACATCGGTCCCCTTGATCACCGCCACATAGTAGGACAGCAGCTGCAGGGGCAGGCTGTAGACGATCGGCGCGATCAAATCGGACACCGGTTCAACGCCCAGCAGCTTCACCCCCGGACCATTGCTGAGCCTGGCTTCACGGTCAGCGAACACATACAGCTGACCGCCACGGGCACGCACCTCTTCCATATTGGATTTGAGCTTGTCCAAGAGCTCGTTGTTCGGCGCCACCACCACGATCGGCATATCGGTATCGATCAACGCCAGCGGGCCGTGCTTGAGTTCACCGGCCGCATAGGCCTCGGCGTGGATATAGGAGATCTCCTTGAGCTTCAGCGCCCCCTCCATCGCGATCGGATACAGGGTACCGCGACCGAGGAACAGGCTGTGGTGCTTCTCGCTGAAGTCTTCGGCCAGCTTTTCGATCGGCTCGGCGAGCGTCAACGCGGCTCGTAGGGCTCCGGGCACCTGCTCCAGCGCAGTGGCCAGTTCCGCCTGCTGTGCGGCAGCCAGATTCTGGCTGCGACCGATCGCCGCTACCAGCAGCAGCAGGCCGACCAGCTGGGTGGTAAAGGCCTTGGTCGAGGCCACGCCGATCTCGGCACCGGCCCGGGTCATAAAGGCCAGATCCGATTCGCGCACCAGGGACGAGCCCGGTACGTTGCAGATACTGAGGCTGGCCAGATAGCCCTGGGTTCTGGCCAGACGCAGGGCCGCCAGGGTATCGGCGGTCTCGCCACTCTGGGAGATGGTGACAAACAGGCTGCCCGGGCTCACCACCGCCTTGCGGTAGCGGTATTCGGAGGCGATCTCCACCTGACAGGGCAGGCCCAGTACCTCTTCAAACCAGTAGCGCGCCACCATCCCGGCGTGAAAGCTGGTACCGCAGGCAATGATCTGTACGCGCTGCACTTCGCTGAAGATTGCCTCCGCGCCATTGCCGAACACCGCCGGCAGCACCTGCCCCTGAGCCAGACGCCCCTCCAGGGTGTTGGCTACCGCTTCGGGCTGCTCATGGATCTCTTTGAGCATAAAGTGGCGGTACGGGCCCTTGTCACCCGCATCATGATCGACGCTGGATTCGCGGACTTCGCGCTCGACCCGCGCACCGGACTGATCGAAGATCTCCACGCCGTCACGGCGGATCTCGGCCAGATCGCCCTCTTCGAGGAAGATAAACTGACGCGTTACCGGCAGCAGGGCCAGCTGGTCGGAGGCGACAAAGTGCTCACCGATACCGCAGCCGATCACCAGCGGACTGCCGGAACGGGCCACCACCAGACGCTCGGGATCGCGCTGATCGATCACCGCCATACCGTAGGCACCCTCGAGCTGGGCTACCACACGCTGCACCACTTCACGCAGACTGCCGCCCTGCTGCTGCTCGAAGTGCACCAGATGGGCGATCACCTCGGTATCGGTCGCAGAGGTAAACTCATAGCCCCTGGCGGTCAGCTCTGCGCGCAGAATCTCGTGGTTTTCGATAATGCCGTTGTGCACCACAGCGATCTCGCTGGAGCGATGCGGATGCGCGTTGATCTCGCTCGGCTCGCCATGGGTGGCCCAGCGGGTATGGGCAATCCCGGTGCCGCCGGGCAGCGGCTCTGCGGCCACCGCTTCGGCCAGTGCCTGGACCTTGCCGAGGCGACGCAGGCGCCCCAGATGACCGGCTGCATCGATCACCGCCAGACCGGCGGAGTCATAACCGCGGTATTCGAGGCGCTTGAGCCCCTCGAGCAGAATGGCCGCGACATCCCGTTGCGCCACGGCGCCTACGATTCCACACATGGTTTTCAGTCCTTCTTCTGCGGCCGCTGCCAGCCATCGATATTGCGCTGTTTGGCGCGCGCGACGCTGAGCTGCTGCTCGGCGACATCCTTGTTGATGGTCGAACCGGCTGCCGTCGTGGCTCCGGCACCGATAGACACCGGCGCCACCAGCGCGGTGTTGCTGCCGATAAAGGCGCCATCGCCGATCAGGGTCTTGAACTTGTTCACACCGTCGTAGTTGCAGGTGATGGTACCCGCGCCCACGTTGACGCCGGCACCCACCTCGGCATCACCGACATAGGAGAGGTGATTGAGCTTGGAGCCCTCGCCGATCTTCGCCTTCTTGGTTTCGACAAAGTTGCCCACCTTGGCCTTCGCAGCCAGCTCGGTACCCGGGCGCAGACGCGCAAAGGGGCCGATAGTGCAGGCTTCACCGACGGTGGCGCTGTCGATGACCGAGTTGGCCTCGATCACCGCGCCGGCCCCGATGCTGGCGTTGCGAATCAGGCAGTTGGGCCCGATACGCACGTTATCGCCGAGGGTCACGGCGCCTTCGAAAATCACGTTGATATCGATAACGATATCCTGGCCGACCGCCAGTTCACCGCGGACATCGACCCGCGCCGGGTCCATCAGGGTGCAGCCGGCCAGCATCAGTGCTTCGGCCTGCTGCGCCTGATACCAGCGCTCCAGGGTCGCCAGCTGCAGACGGTTGTTGACCCCCTGCACTTCCTGCTCAGAGCCCGCCTGCAGTGCGGCCACGTTCACGCCGTTCTCGACCGCCATCGCGATCACGTCGGTCAGGTAATACTCGCCCTGGGCGTTGTTGTTCTTGAGCTGCGGCAGCCAGCTTTTCAGAAGCTTCGCCGGCAGCGCCAGAATGCCGCTGTTGCCTTCGTGGATGGCTAACTGCTGAGCATTGGCGTCCTTCTGCTCGACGATCGCCAGCACCTTGCCGTGCTGATCGCGAATGATGCGGCCATAGCCGGTCGGGTCGGCCAGATTCACGGTCAGCAGCCCGATCTGGCGCTCGTTCACCAGCTCCAGCAGCGCCTGCATGGTGGACGCGGGAGTCAGCGGCACATCGCCGTACAGAATCAGTACGTTGCTGTCGTCGGCAACATGGTCCAGTGCCTGCGCCACGGCATGGCCGGTGCCCTTCTGCTCGGCCTGCAGGGCAAACTGCACATGGGCCGCCCCGAGGGCGGCTTTGACCTGATCGGCGCCATGGCCGACCACAACGTGAATCAGGCTATCACCGAGTTCACGGACTCGATCGATCACGTGTTGAACCAGCGGCTTGCCTGCCAGCCGGTGCAGCACTTTCGGCAGGGCCGACTTCATGCGGCTGCCCTGGCCGGCGGCCAGAATAATGACTTCGGTACTCATGGGCATCTGATCCTCACCGCTCCACCCCGGGACGGTGTTGGCAGCGGCAGCCGTATGCTTCGGCTGTCCGTTCATAAATTGACAAAAAAAATGTGGGAACTGAGATTATATAATGGTCACATAAGCGCAATACTTTTTGTCATAAAAAAAATGACAAACTGCAGGAGACTCCGTAAAGCGTGAACCTTGACCTGTTAGAAGAGCTCGATCTGACCCCGCGCGAGATCCAGATCTACATCGCTCTACTCAAGCTGGGCCCGGCATCGATCCGTGATGTCGCAGGCCAGGTAGGCATCAATCGCGGCACCACCTACGAAACACTCAAGCAGCTCGCTGCCAAGGGTGTGGTCAGCTATGTGCCGAAGGGACGCCGCCGCGTCTTCCACGCCGAGGACCCGGAGCGCCTGCTGATGCTAGCCGAAGAAAAGCAGCGCGCCCTGCACCTGACCCTGGAGCAGCTCAAAACCGAGATCGTTCCCGGCCTCAAGCATCTGCAGCCGGAATTCAGCCCCGGTAACGTCCGCTTCTATGAAGGCGACGAGGGGGTGGAACTGGTGCTCAAGGATATTCT
>CAYWUD010000259.1:0-3936 GCA_964461355.1 uncultured Pseudomonadales bacterium
GCTCGCATCGATACCGGGGCGGCCAGCAGCTCGCTGCATGCGCGCGATATCACGCCGTTTGAGCGTGACGGCAAGCCCTGGGTACGCTTTACTCCAGGCGATGACGCCGATGCGCAGCCGATCGAACTGCCGATCGCCCGTTTTATCCGTATCAAAAACAAGGGTGAAGCCGAATCCAGCCGCCGCCCGGTGGTGCTGCTGAAGGTCAGCATCGGACCGATCAGCCAACGTCTGGAGATGAACCTGGCGGACCGCAGCAACTTTGATTATCCGGCGCTGATCGGGCGTGACTTCCTCAAGGATGTCGCCATCGTTGATGTCAGCCAGAAACACATCGCCGTACTGCCCGCACCGCGGATCAAATAACCGGTAAAAGGGAACAGACTGTATGAACTCCAGCAAAATCCGGCTTTACCTGATTGCACTGCTGCTGACGATCGTGGGTCTGGGAATGACCCTGTACAAGCATTTCGAACTTGGCTTCCCGCTGCTGCCCGGCGCCAAGAGCACCGTCTGGACGGTTGAAGGGCAGATCAGCTTCAACACCGACGGTGGCCCCTCTTCAGCGTCTCTGGCGCTGCCGGCGGAAAACAACGGTTTTCAGATCCTGCATGAAGACTATGCCGCCTCCGGCTACGGCTTTTTCCTCAGCCGACAGGGCGAGCATCGCCGTGCCGAATGGAGCGCACGAGATATCCAGGGTCCGCAGACACTCTATTACAACCTCCAGCTCAGCCGTAAATCAGGGTCTGACACCGAGGCACCCGCACTCGACGAGGCGCCCGAAATACCCCGTGTCGATCTGGACGAACCGGACCTGACCGCCGCCCAGGCGGTGGTTGCACTGGCCAAGCAGCAGTCCAGCGATGCCAGAAGCTTTACCTATCAGCTGCTGCAGGCCCTGATCAGCCCGGATCCGAGCCAGGATGTGCGGGTACTGCAAAAGCGCGGCAAGATCTCGACCAGCCGGATCGTCGATCTGCTCCATCTTGGCGGCATTCCGGCTCGCGAGGTACGAGGCCTCTATCTCGAGGACAAGCGGCGCAACCAGAACCTGGTCAACATGCTGGAAATCCACGATGGTGAGCAGTGGCGCGTCTTCGACCCCTATCAGGCACAGGAAGGCCTGCCGGAAAACTTTCTGCTCTGGCAGCAGGGCGGCATCTCGCTTCTGGACGTGATCGGCGGCACCAGCTCCAAGGTCAGCTTCTCCATCAGCGCCAACAGCACCAGTGCCCGTGGTCTGGCCCTGCAGACCGCAGCCAACGAAAAGGCCGCGCTGATCGACTTTTCCATCTACAGCCTGCCGATTGCCGAGCAGAACGCCTTCAAGACCATTCTGCTGGTACCGATCGGCACACTGATTGTGGTGTTTTTGCGTGTTCTGATCGGCATTCGCACCTCCGGGACCTTCATGCCGATCCTGATGGCGCTGGCGTTCATGCAGACCAGCCTGATCACCGGCCTGATCATCTTCGTAGTCGTGGTCTCCATCGGCCTGTGGATTCGATCGACCCTCAGTCATCTGAATCTGCTTCTGGTGGCCCGAATATCGTCGGTGGTGATCGTGGTCATCGGCATCATGGCGGGACTGAGCATCATCAGCTACAAACTCGGCATCAACCAGCTGCTGACCGTCACGCTGTTCCCGATGATCATTCTGTCCTGGACCATCGAACGGATGTCCGTGCTCTGGGAAGAAGAAGGCCCGAAGGAGGTCGTGGTACAGGGTTTTGGCAGCCTGCTGGTTGCCTCGCTGGCGTATCTGGTGATGACCAACAGTCTGGTTGAACACCTGACCTTCAACTTCCCGGAACTGCTGTTCGTGATTCTGGCACTGAACCTGCTGCTGGGTCAGTACACCGGCTACCGCCTGACCGAACTGGCACGCTTCCAGCCGCTGGCCGCACGGGGGACACACTGATGCGCTGGTGCTGGCCCTGGCAGCTGCGTCGCAGCGGCATTCTTGGCATGAACGAGCGTAACTGCTGGTATATCGGCCGTTACAACGAACGCCGTCTCTACCCGCTGGTGGATGACAAGCTCAAGACCAAGCGCATTGCCGAGGAGGCCGGCATTGCCGTACCGCCGCTGCTGGGCGTGCTCGAATCCCAGCATCAGGTCGCCCATGCCCGCACCATCCTTGACGGCCTGACCGATTTTGTCATCAAGCCTGCTCAGGGCAGTGGCGGCAAGGGCATTCTGGTGGTGGTCGAGCGCGAACATGACCACTTTATCAAGCCCAGCGGCGACCGCCTGTCGATGATGGATGTCGAGCGTCACCTCTCCAACATTCTCGGCGGCCTGTATTCACTCGGCGGCAAGCCCGACGTCGCGGTGATTGAAGGACGGGTCGAGTTTGATCCGGTGTTCAACAACTACAGCTACGAAGGGGTGCCCGATATTCGCGTGATCACCTTCTTCGGCTATCCGGTGATGGCCATGCTGCGTCTGGCAACCCGCGCCTCCGACGGCAAGGCCAACCTGCACCAGGGCGCTGTGGGGGTCGGCATCGATCTGGCCAGCGGCCGGGGCCTGAATGCGGTCCAGTTCGACCGCCCGGTCAGCCACCACCCGGATACCAAGATCGCTTTCGATCAGCTGGTCGTGCCGCACTGGGATACCATCATGCATCTGTCGTCGAGCTGTTACGAAATGACCGGCCTCGGCTACATGGGCTGCGACATCGTCCTCGACAAGCATGCCGGACCGCTGATTCTCGAGCTCAATGCGCGCCCGGGGCTGGCGATCCAGATCGCCAACGGCACCGGTCTGCGCCCGCGCCTGCAGCAGATCGAAAAAATCCGTCATCAAAACGCCAGCGTCGCCGAGCGTGTCGCCTATTCGATCCGTGAATTCGGCGCGCTGCACTAGTGCGCATCAAGGAAAACGCCATGTCCCACCCGCTCCGTCTGCTCGCTACCGGCCTGATGGTGCTTCTGCTCGGTGCCTGCAGCAGTGTCTACTACGATGCCATGGAGCAGGTGGGCATCCATAAACGCGACATCCTGGTCGATCGCGTGGAGGCCACCAGCGAAGCGCAGGCGGATGCCAAGGAACAGTTCCGCGATGCACTGGAACAGTTCAGGAGCGTCGTCAAGATCGCGCCCAGCGAGCTCGACGATGCCTATCAGGATCTGCAAGAGGCCTACGACGACAGTCTGGCGGCCAGCGAAGCGATCAGCGCACGCATCGAAGCGGTCGAGGAAGTCGCAGACGCGCTCTTTGACGAGTGGGAAGACGAACTTGATCTCTACCAGAACAGCCGCCTGAAAAACGAAAGTGCGCGAAAGCTCAGTGCAACCCGCAGCCAGTACCGCCAGCTGCTGGCAGCGATGCGCAAGGCCGAAGCCAGCATGCAGCCGGTACTGACCACCATGCATGATCAGGTGCTCTATCTTAAACACAACCTCAACGCCCGGGCGATCAGCGCCATCAAGGGCGAACTGGGACTGATCAACCGCGATGTGGACCGCCTCAACCGGGAGATGCAGCGCTCCATCGATCAGGCCAACCGCTTTATCCATTCGCTTAAACAGGGCCACTGATGATGCGTGCGTACTCGCTGATCTGTCTTCTGCTTCTGCTGCTCGGCGGCTGTGCCAGCCTGAGTCCGGAAGATCGTCCGGTGATTCAGGTCAGTGAGCTGGCACTGGAACCCTCAAGCGGTGCCGGCCCTACCGTGCGCGTCGGCCTCAGGGTGCAGAACCGCAGCCGTGAACCCTTGACCGTCGAAGGGCTGGTATACAGCCTGGAGCTTGAAGGGCATGAACTCTTCAGTGGCGTCGAACGCCCGCAACGCACCATCGCGCCCTATGCCGAAGAATCCTTCCAGATCACCCTGGCCAGCGATCTGATGGGCTTTGTCATGCTGGTCAAGGAGCTGTATCAGCATCCCAAGGAAGAGCTCGAGTACGAACTGAACATCAAGCCCGA
>CAYWUD010000260.1:0-3935 GCA_964461355.1 uncultured Pseudomonadales bacterium
GAGGTCTTTTTGGCCGAGGCCAATTACGCCGGGGCCAAGGCGGCTTTCGAGCAGGTACTGGCAGACTACCCCGGTAGCAGCAAGCTCAGCGATGCGTCGTACAAGCTCGGTCGCACCCTGATTCAGATGGGCGATAACAAGGGGGGCAAAGCGCGCCTGCAGCTGACCTGAATGACCTATCCGGACAGCAGTGCCGCGCGTCTTGCTGCGGAGTCCCTCAAAGGTCTCGACTGATCCTTGACCGGCCCCAGGGCCGGTTTTTTTGTATGCGTACGGGGTTCCCGGGGCACTTCTATTAAAACCGGTAATCCAATAAGGTACTATGCCTGCGCTGGGTGCGCCCGGGACGCTGCACCCTGCTGTACTGACTGCCAATACTGAGTAGGCCAAAGAATGTCGATGAATCCCGTTGAACGTGAACTTGATCGCCAGTTTGTGAAACAGTTTCTGGGCAAGAAGCACTGCGAGTTGCTCAGCGACGCTGAAAAGGCGGATTACAAGGCGCGGATCAAGGCCCTGCTGGAAGCGCAGAATGCGGTTCTGGTGGCGCACTACTATACCGACGATATCGTCCAGGAACTGGCCGAGGAAACCGGAGGCTGTGTCTCCGATTCGCTCGAGATGGCCCGTTTCGGTGCCCAGCATCCGGCGCAGACCCTGGTGGTTGCCGGTGTGCGCTTTATGGGCGAGACCGCCAAGATTCTCAGCCCGGAAAAACGTGTGCTGATGCCCACCCTGGAAGCAACCTGTTCTCTGGATATCGGCTGCCCGATCGATGAGTTCAGCGCCTTCTGCGCTCAGCATCCCGAGCGCAAGGTGGTGGTTTATGCCAATACCTCGGCGGCGGTCAAGGCGCGGGCCGACTGGGTGGTGACCTCGAGCTGCGCACTGGAAATTGTCGAGCACCTGATGGATCAGGGCGAAAAGCTGATCTGGGCGCCGGACCAGCATCTGGGTCGGTATATCCAGCAGCACACCGGTGCCGATATGCTGCTCTGGGACGGTAGCTGTATCGTCCATGAAGAATTCAAGGCTCAGGGTATTCTCGATCTCAAGCAGGTATACCCCGATGCGGCCGTGCTGGTGCATCCCGAGTCGCCCGCATCGGTGGTTGCACTGGCCGATGCGGTGGGTTCGACCAGCCAGCTGATCAAGGCGGCGCAGACGCTTGAGAACAAGACCTTTATCGTGGCTACCGACCGGGCCATCTTCTACAAGATGCGCCAGCAGTGCCCGGACAAGGAGTTTATCGAAGCGCCGACCGCCGGAGCCGGAGCGACCTGTAAGAGCTGTGCGCACTGTCCCTGGATGGCGATGAATACCCTGTCGCAACTGGCCAGAACCCTTGAAGCCGGCGATAACGAGATCTTTGTCGATGAAGCGCTGCGTCAGCGTGCCATGTTGCCGCTGACCCGGATGCTCGAATTTACTGCGCGCCTGAAGGCCGAACAGGCCGGCCGCTAGTCGCTGATCCATAAAAAAACCGGGCGCAGGCCCGGTTTTTTTATGCGTACGCCCTGGCTCAGAGCTGTTCGAGCAGGCGGCGGTACTGCTGCAGTTCGTCGCGTTTACTGCGAATGCGCTCGCGGGTGGCAAAGTTGTCGCCCGCTTCTTCGAGGGCAAACCCGAGGTGGGCATCGGCCTGTTCCAGATCGCCCACCAGACGGAAGTATTCTGCGCGCGAGAGATGAAGGTCGAGTCGGTTGCCGCTCAGTCCCTGTACTTCGGCCAGGAGATACCAGATATCCGGGTCACCGGGACGTTGACGACTCAGGGCCGCGAGAATGCGCGCACTCTCCTCGGGCCGTCCTGCCTGCATGAGCAGATCGGCTTGAACATACTGCAGGGCAAAGTCGGCCGGACTGTAGGTGAGCGCCTGCTCAAGACGTGACAGTGCTGCGGTGCTCTGACCGCGTTTGGCATCGGCCTGCACCTGAGCCAGGATCAGTGCTGTCTGATGCGGGGCGCGGGTGAGCAGAGGGGTCAGTGTACGGACTGCGGCATCGGCCTGATTGGCTGCACTCTGCGCGAGTGCCAGGCGATACTGGGCGGACAGCTGGTTGGGCTCAGCCTGTGCTTCGGCCTTGGCATCGGACAGGGCGATCTGGGGCGAGCGTGCGTAGTGCAGACGCACCTTCTCGCGCATCAGCAGAAACTCATCGGGATTCTTGCGACCGGTCTGCGGGTACTGTTCGGCGCGGGCGCGGGTATCGCTGATGCGGCTTTCGGTAACCGGGTGGGTCAGCAGAAATTCCGGCGGCCGGTTGCCGGCAAAACGGTTGGCACGGTGCATTGCTTCGAACATTTCGGGCATGGCGCGCGGGTCCATGCCGGCGCGGTACAGATTGCCCATGCCGACCCGATCCGCTTCCTGCTCGAACTGGCGACTGTAGGCCAGATTGCGCTCGATCATCGCCGCCTGCGAGCCGGCCAGTGCCGCCATGCCGGCATCGCCGGCGCCGGCGGCGAGCAGCACCACGCTGGCCAGGGTGGCGGCCATATCCAGCGGTCGGTTGCGCTGAGCCGCTTCGAGATTACGGGCATAATGGCGCTGGCTGACATGAGCCAGTTCGTGTGCGATCACCGAGGCGAACTGCTGTTCGTCGTCGGTATACAGAAACAGGCCGGCATTGATACCGATAATCCCGCCGGGTACGGCAAAGGCGTTGAGCGCCGGACTGTCGACGACCACAATCTCCAGGCGGCGATCACGAATTTCGCTGGTTTCGACCAGGCGGTAGATCAGGTGCTCGACATAGTCCTTGATCTCCGGGTCCTCGATGGTGCGTACCTGCCCACGCAGGGCCGAGAGCCAGGCGCGTCCGAGCAGGTACTCCTGTTGCGGAGCGCTGACGCCGGAACTGGCATCGCCGAGACTGGGCAGGTTGAAATCGGCCTGAACCAGGCCTGAGCACAGCGCCCCGGCCAGCAGCAGGGCGGCGAATCGGTTTAAACAAGCAGGCATCTGTATTTCCCTATGGTGGGTGCCGGTGCGTTACTTTTCTAACCCTAACCGCTTGCTGGCCCCCTGCCTAGACAGCATTGCATGATAAAGTGGTGGCCGTGACAAATTGCAGGCAGCTACCGGTCATCGCTCGGAGCTACGGGTATAATGAAGCCGGATTGATTCAGGAGTCAGAGGATGTTTGCCATCGATAAAGAGCTCGATTGCTGTGGATTGCGCTGTCCGTTGCCGTTACTCAAGGCCAAGCAGGCAATTGCAGCACTCGAGAGTGGTCAGGTACTGAAGGTGATCGCCACCGATCCGGGTTCGGTGCGTGATTTTCAAAGCTGGGCCGCGCTGTCGGGCCACAGTCTGCTGGCCTCCGATGAACAGGACGGCTGCTTCATCCATACCCTGCGCAAGGCCTAGAACGGTATCCGATCATGTTGAGCGTTTTCAAAGGGCTGGTGCAGCGTTACTTCTCGGATGAAGAAGCGGTCATTCTGGCACTGGTGCTGATACTGGGTTTTACCGTCATTCTGACCATGGGGTCGATGCTGGCGCCGGTCATTGCTGCACTGGTGCTTGCCTTTATTCTGCAGGGGCTGGTCGGGCTGCTGGAGCGGCGCGGTTTGCCGCATCTGCTGGCGGTAGTCAGTGTCTTCATGCTGTTTCTGGCCCTGCTGGTGCTGGTGATTCTCGGCCTGATTCCGCTGCTCTGGGAGCAGCTGACGCATCTTTTTCAGGAGCTGCCGCGCATGATGCAGCAGGGGCAGCAGCTACTTCTGCATCTGCCTGAAGCCTATCCGGCCTTTATTTCCGAAGAGCAGATCGTGGTGTGGATGAACGCACTGCAGGGTCAGCTGGGGCAGATCGGCCAGTGGGTGCTGTCGGTGTCCCTGGCGCAGCTGCCCAACTTTGTCGGTATTCTGATCTACCTGATTCTGGTGCCGATTCTGGTGTTCTTTTTTCTCAAGGACCGTGTGCTGCT
>CAYWUD010000261.1:0-3909 GCA_964461355.1 uncultured Pseudomonadales bacterium
GTGGCGCACCCTGAGCATCCGCTGCATGCGAAAGCGGCCCCTCTGACTCAGGCGGATCTTCGTATCGAGCGTCAGCTGGTGGTGCGCGACTCGGGACCGGTACGGGACTGGAATCCCGGCTGGCTCGGGGCCGAACAGCGCTGGACCTTCAGTCATATTCGAAGCTCGGTCGCCGCCTGCTGCCAGGGGCTCGGGTTTTCCTGGTACCCCGAGGGTCTGATTGCCGACGAGCTGGCAGACGGGCGACTCAAACCCTTGCCGCTACAATCGGGCAGCCGGCGCACCGTCACGCTGTTTCTGAGCTACGCGGCCCCCCAGCTGGCCGAAACTGCTGCAGGCACGCTGGCCGAGCTCTTGCGTGATGAACTCAAGCAGAGCGACTGGCCCGCCCTGCAGTTACCCTGCTGATTGGGCAACGGCCTCTGGCAGGGTACACTGGCGCGGTTTTGCATACAGAGACATTGAGGCAGTGATGCGCATTCTGCACAGCTCGGACTGGCATCTGGGCCAGCATTTTTTCGGCCGCAGTCGCGAAGCGGAGCACCGTCAGTTGATCCGCTGGGTGCTGGATGAAGTTGAAGACAAGGCCGTCGATCTGTTGCTGATCGCCGGCGACCTGTTTGATACCGGTACGCCGCCGAGCTACGCGCGCACGCTGTTCAATACGCTGGTACTGGGCCTTCGCGAGCGCCACTGCCGCCTGCTGGTATTGGGCGGCAATCATGATTCTGTCGCGACCCTGAGCGAAGGGGTGCACTTGCTGCGCACCCTCGATGCCGAAGTGCGCCCGGTCGCTGCCGAAGGCGTGCAGAGTCTATACCGCGCACGTAACCGCAGCGGTGCGGTTGAAGCCCTGATCATCGCCTGTCCCTATCTTAGGGCCCGCGATCTGCTGCAGCGTCAGGCCGGAGAAAGCGCCGAAGACAAGCAGCATGCACTGACCGAAGCGCTGCGCGATCATTTTGCCGCCTGCTACGCGGCCGCGCTGGAGGAGGCCCGGCGTGTCGATCCTCCTTTACCGATCATTCTTACCGCACACCTGACAGTCGTGGGCGGCGTACTGAGTGAATCGGTGCGCGACATCTATATAGGTACGCTCGATGCCTTCCCGGCCGCTCTGCTGCCGCCGGCCGACTACACCGCACTGGGCCACCTGCACCGGCCACAACAGATCAACAGTGCTCAGCCCGTGTGCTACAGCGGTTCGCCACTGCCGCTGAGTTTTGATGAAAGCCACGGGCGCAAATCGATGCAGCTGCTTGAGGTCGAACCCGGTGCGCCGATTCGTTGCAGCACCCTGGATGTACCCTGTTTTCAACCGATCGCGGTGCTTGAGGGCAATCTTGCCGATCTTGAACAAGCGTTTGCGCAGCTGGCGGCCTCCAGAGCACCCGCAGCAGGACAAACCATCTGGGTGCAGGTCTCTGTCGCCGAGGATGATTACCTCAATGATCTTGTTGCGCGCCTTGAAGCGATGAGCGAAGGGCTGCCCGTCGAGATTCTGCGCACCTGCCGTGTGCGGTCGCACCGCCAGCAGGGCATTGAGGCTGAAACGGTTCGCGAGACGCTGGGCGAGCTTGAACCGCTGGAGGTTTTCCAGCGTCGACTGGCTCAGGAAACACTTGATGATGGGCGCAAATCCCTTTTAACACAGGCGTTTAACGAAATAGTCTCGACACTGCATGAAGTCGACACAGAGGATCAGGCATGAAAATTCTCAGCGTCCGGCTTAAAAACATCAATGCCCTGAAGGGTGAGTGGAAGATCGATTTCAGCCGTCCGCCGTTCAGTGACAACAGCCTGTTTGCGATTACAGGTCCCACGGGGGCCGGCAAGTCGAGCCTGCTCGATGCGATCTGTCTGGCCCTGTATCACCGCACGCCGCGTCTTGAGGTCTCGGCCAGCAGTAACGAACTGATGACCCGGCATACCGGCGACTGTCTTGCCGAAGTGGAGTTCGAGGTCAAGGGGGAGGGCTATCGCGCCTTTTTCAGCCAGCGCCGCGCACGCGGTCAGGCCGACGGCAAGCTGCAACCGCCTCAGGTGGAGCTGGCCACTCGCGATGGCACCTTGCTCGCGGAAAAAATCGCCGACAAGTTACAGCTTGTCGAGCAGCTTACCGGGCTCGATTTTCCCCGTTTTACCCAGTCGATGCTGTTGGCCCAGGGCGGCTTTGCCGCATTTCTCGAAGCGCGTGCCAACGAACGCGCGGCGCTGCTTGAAGAACTGACCGGCACCGATATCTATGCCGAAATCTCCAGACGGGTATTCGAGCGCCAGCGCCGGGAACAGGGCCTGCTCGAACAGCTCGAAGCGGAACTGCGTGGTATCGATCTGTTGGCCGATGACGAACGCACGGCCCTGCTTGAGCAGCAGCAGACGCAGGACAGGACGATTGCAGCGCTGAAAGTCAGCCTCGACACACTGCAGATACAGATGCACTGGCATGAGCAGCGGCGGAGTATCCGGGCGCAGGAAACCGAGCTGATGAACGCTCTGGATGCCCTGGCTGCCGAGGCGGACGCGTTGAAAGCGGATCTGGCTAAACTCGATCGGCAGCCGTGGGTGACGCGTCTGCTGGAACAGGAGGCCGAGGAGCAGCGCGTGGCCAGCGATGTGGCGGCACTTGAGGCGCAGCTTGATGAAAACCGGGTCCAGCAGGAGCAAACCGAAGCCACGCTCAAGGGGTTCGATGACGCGCAGCGCGCGCAGAGCGAAACCCTGGCGCAGCAGTCCCGTGAACGGGCACGTCTGGCCGAGATCGCTCTGGCGCTGGCACCGCTCGATAGCCGTATCGAGAGCCTTCGTGAGCAGCGGACGCTGCGCACAGAAGAACGGGACGCACAGGCCCGTACCCTGAAGCAGTATGCCGCAGAGCACAGCAGCGTACAGATGCGCATCTGCGCGCTGGAGCGGCGGCGGCAGGAGCTTCAGACATCCACGCAGCGGCTGCATGAAGCCGACTGGCCGGCGCTCAACCGTGACTGGCAGCACTGGCAGGAGCAGCGGGAGGCGCGTCGTCAACAGCGCAGCCTCCTTGATGAGCAGTACAGCGAACAGGCTGAAGCGCGTGCACTGCTAAAGCAGCAGGCTGAACGCCTTGATCAGGAAGGGCACCTGCTTGAGCAGCAGGGCCAGACGCTTGCAGCCGAGCAGCAGCGGCTCGAGGCTGCTGTTATGCCGCTGCTGGAGCAGCAGGCGGAGCCGGTGCTGCAACAGCTGGCGCACCAGGCTTCGCGGCGCCAACCGCTGCTCCGTGATCTGGCCCATGCCCTGCGCCGTGACCGGACCCTGCAGGCGGAACTGGACGAGCTTGCCGTGGGTTTCCAGCGAGATGGCCAGCAGCGCACAGCGGTAGAGACCGAACTCAACGCATTAAGAACCCAGTGGCAGGCACAGAATCAGCAGCGCAGCGATCTTGAAACCCTGCTTGAGCAGGAGCGGCGCATTCGCGATCTGGAGCAGCACCGTGCGCAGCTGCAACCGGGGGCGCCCTGTCCGCTCTGTGGCAGCTGCAGCCATCCGGCCGTGACGCGCTATCAGGCACTTGATCTCGGTCTGACCGAAAGGCGCCTGCAGCAGCAACGGGATGCGCTGGCGCAGATAGAGCAGCAGGGCAAGACACTGGCCCAGACGCGTACCGAACTCGATACCCGCATCGCTGCGACCCGGGTTCAACGCGACAAGCTTGAAGCTCAGCGCAAAAGCGGTGCCGAAGAGATCAGGACCCTTGTGCGCGATCTGCAGGCTGACTGGCCGGAACTTGCCGAGTACAGCGCCGGCTCGGCGCTGGGCGATACCCCCCAGCTGGAACACGGCATTGATGCACTGGCAACCCTGCTCGAGCAGAAAATTTCCGCCGATCGCGTCCTGGTGGAACGGTACGAGGCGCTGCAGCCCCTGTTGCAG
>CAYWUD010000262.1:0-3902 GCA_964461355.1 uncultured Pseudomonadales bacterium
CCCTGCTGCTCGCCTACGGCCGTCAGGCCAATACCGACGGGCTGGGGCTTGAAACCCTGGGGCTTGAAACCGATGCGCAGGGCGTTCTGGCGGTTGATGAGTATCTGCAGACCCGGTATCCGAACATTCTCGCCTGCGGCGATCTGGTCGGACCTTACCAGTTTACCCATGCTGCAGCGCATCAGGCCTGGTATGCGGTGGTCAACGGCCTGTTTGGCGGGCTGAAACGCTTTGCCGTTGATTACCGGGTCATGCCGCGGGCTACGTTTATCGATCCGGAGCTCGCGCGGGTCGGGCTTAACGAAACCGACGCCAAGGCGCGCGGCATCGCCTATGAAGTGACGCGCTATGAGCTGGATGATCTGGATCGGATGCTCACCGATGGCGAGGCGCAAGGTTTTATCAAGGTTCTGACGGTGCCGGGCAAGGACCGCATTCTGGGCGCCACGATCGTGGGCTACCATGCCGGTGATCTGATTGCCGAATTCGTTTTGGCGATGCGCCATAACCTGGGGCTCAACAAGGTGCTGGGCACCATTCATATCTATCCTACCCTGATGGAAGCGAACAAATATCTGGCCGGGAACTGGAAGCGTGCGCATAGCCCCGCCTGGGCGCTGCGGCTTCTGGCCCGCTGGCTTCGGCGCCAGCGGGGTGGCCAGCCAACCGAGGGGGTAGATCATGGCTAAAACGGTGGCGGTAATCCTGTCCGGGTGTGGTGTGTTTGACGGCGCCGAGATTCACGAAGCGGTGCTGACGCTGCTGCGACTCGATCAGCAGGGCGTGGGCTATCAGTGTTTTGCCCCGGACATGGCGCAGGCCCATGTGATCGATCACGCCAGTGGCCTTGAAACCGATGAGCAGCGTAATGTGCTGACCGAGGCGGCACGGATTGCGCGGGGGGCGATCTCGCCGCTGAGTGCGCTGGATGTTGAGGCTTTCGATGCGGTGGTGGTGCCCGGCGGCTTCGGGGTGGCGAAAAACCTGTCCGACTTTGCCGTGCATGGCGCCGAGTGTCGTGTACAACCCGACTTCGAGCGCGCGATTCAGGGGTTTCATGCGGCCGGCAAACCGATCGGGCTGATCTGCGTGGCGCCGGTGCTGAGCGCGCGTTTGCTGGGGCCCGGAGTGGAGTGCACCATCGGCTCGGATCCGGCGACGGTACAGGCGCTCGAGCAGATGGGGGCCAGACATCACAACTGCCGGGTGGATGAGGTGCATGTCGATCAGGCGCACAAGCTGGTGACCACGCCGGCCTATATGCTGGCGAAGGGGCCGGCCGAGGCGGCCAGTGGTATCTTCAAGCTGGTGGATCAGCTGTTGGTGTTGAGCTGAGCTCTTTAAAGACATTAAAAAACCCGGCGCTGGCCGGGTTTTTTAATGTGCTGATGTCGTCGTTCAGGCGTTCGCCTGGTAGGTGGAGGACATCACGCTGCCGACACCCGCCTTGGCGATACGGCTGATCTCCTGATCGATCAGGAACAGACCGGAATCGTGGGTGCCGATGATCTGGATCTTGTCGAGAATGGTCTTGAACAGCGCTTCTTCTTCGTGCTGTTCGGCGACATACCACTGCAGGAAGTTGAAGCTGGAGTAGTCCTGCTCGGAGAAGGCGGTATGGGCCAGTTCGTTGATCTTGCGGGTTACCAGCAGTTCGTGATCATAGATCTGCTGGAACATGTCGGCGATATCGTTGAACGCGGTCGGTACCGCTTCGATCGCGCCGATCAGCGCCATGGCGCCGGTCTCGTTGACGTAGGAGAACAGGCGATGCATATGGCCCATCTCTTCGGCGGCGTGGGCCTTCAGGAAACTGGCAGTGCCCTCCAGACCCTGGCTGTCGGCCCAGGCGCTCATCTGCAGGTACATGTTGGAGGAGTAGAACTCCAGATTGATCTGTGCATTCAGTTGATCAACCATTTTTTGACTGAGCATCTGTATTACCTCAAGGTCAGCGCGTGGTATTTCGCTTAAAGCGAAAAGAAATAAATGTATGCGTTGTTATTCTGGCATATCCCGGTATGCGGCGGCGATGATCCGCGCCAAGGGTATGACAAAAGTCAGCTTATCCCTGTTCTGCAAAGCGCAGCATCGGAATTACCGGCATATGCGCACGGATTACCGTTTTGCCCATCGGCCTGAAGCCCCAATGGTAATAAAGGGGGACCGCATCAGGCCAAGCATAGACGGAAAAATAGCGCGGTCGGCGCAGTTGCTGCAGCTGTTGCCAGAGTTCGGAAGCCAGGCCCTGACGCTGGTGCTCGGGTGCGACAAACAGGTGGCGCAGGTGAAAACCCTGCTGCAGACCGAGCGTGGCGATCACGCAGCCGTGCTCCTCGATCAGCCAGTAGCAGCAGTCCTGGCGCAGACGCTGTCGTAACGCGTCCGGATGAATCCGGGCGAGAAAGCTCTGACGGGCCGTCGGGCTGAGCTGATCGAGTACGCCCGGGTGGCAGCTGGTGAAGATCAGTCGGCTGATCGCCGTGCAGTCATCCCGGCGGGCCTGGCGCAGGCGGGTACTCAATTGAGGCTGGAGGGAGCTGTGCATAGCCCTTATTCTAGTCATACTCGCCAGCAGCAGGTAAAAACGCAGGACCGGTCATTCTCTCGCGAGGGTTGCTGGGCTTATAATCCGGGCATTCCAATCGGTCGTCCCCCTATTTAGCTAGAGAGCCAAGATGTCTATCGAAAACCTGTCCCAACTGGAAAGCAAGATTCAAAACGCGATCGACACCATCGGTCTGCAGAAAATGGAAATCGACGAACTGCGTGAGCAGAACGCTCAGCTGCAGGCAGAAAAACAGCGCCTGCAGGAAGAACAGCAGGCCTGGAACAGCAAGATTCAGGGTTTGCTGGGTCAGCTCGATCAGGTCAGCGAAGGCAGCCTGTAAGCGCTGAGCGCGCAGTAAAAAAACCGCCGTTGATACGGCGGTTTTTTTATCGGTGCAGCCTGCAGATAAAAAAACTCCAGCCTTCTGGGCCGGAGTTTTTTTATAACGACAGCACCCCTCAGGCGAGCTGCGCCTCGATACCGGCCGGTGCCGGCTGGCGCACGGAGTACTTGTTCATCTCGATGACCCGGCGGGTCATGCGCGGATGCGTGGAGATCAGCTCCTGCAGCAGGCCAAAGAAGCCCGGTACCTGGTGCTCCTGATTGATAAAGGCCTGGATACTGGTCTGCTGGATCAGTTCACGGCTGCCGGAAGCGAGGGTGATCAGGGCTGCAATGCTGGCGTTGGAGTCCTGTACCACCTGAGCGGCGATACGGTCGGCGGTCAGTTCGCAGGCACGGCTGTAGGCTGCGCCCAGGAACGGCACGAACATCGCCGGCTTGATCAGCAGGTCGATCCAGAAGTTCACGTGCCCGGCGGCGTGGTGTGCCAGTTCGTGGGCAATTACGGTGCGCAGCTGGTTCTTGCTGCGGCCCTCTTCCCACATCAGATCGACCAGGTTGCTGAACAGCAGCACATATTTGCCGGACAGGAACTTGATCGCCAGTGCGTTGATCATGCCGTTGGCGTTAATCACGAACAGATCGGGCTTGTCGGTCAGGCCCAGCTGTTTGGCGACTTCGTGGCTGATGCTATCGAGTTCGGCGTACTGCTGCTGGTTAACATGCACGGCGTTACCGTAAATGGAGGCCTGGAAGAATTTTTCCACCAGCCACAGAGAAAGTGCCAGCGGCAGCAGCATGATGAGAATACCGAACATGGTGCCGAAGAGGGCAAGGGCCCAGATCAGGCCGCCGATCACCATGCAGATCGTGCGATACAGTTTTTCCTTCGGATGGCGCAGTTGACCGATATCCATCATCAATTCCTTTTTATTGTCGGGCGAGGGAGAACGCGTTTGTTTTGTGGCGGCCACTCTATAAGCAAAATAGCGGGCTAGATATGCGCCAA
>CAYWUD010000263.1:0-3894 GCA_964461355.1 uncultured Pseudomonadales bacterium
ACGGGTTCTGATGCCGGGCCAGGGGCTAGCACCGCTTCCGGCGCCTGGGCCGGTGCGGCGGCACTGGGTGCAACCGGAGCGCGGCCAGAAGGAGCTGTTGCCGGCGAAAAATCCGGCTCCGGATTACGCTGCGCCTGGGCGCGTTCGGATTCGTTCAGGCTCGCTTCGGGGTGCGCCGCCGGAATCATGTGAACCGGCGCAACGAACTCGGGCAGACCCAGACGTTCATAGCCCTGCACCTCGGCGGCGCGAATCACCGGCTCGCGGTCGGTACGCTCGGAACTGACCAGATGGGGCTTTTTCTCGTTGTTCTCTGCCTGCTCGCTCATGGCCTATGCACCCGTCACTAGAGCATCTGCTCGCCGCTGCCACCGAGCACGATTTCGCCCGATTCGGCCATCCGGCGGGCGATGGTAAGAATTTCCTTCTGTGCCGCTTCGACTTCGGAAAGTCGTACCGGCCCCTTCGCCTCGAGGTCGTCGCGCAGCAGCTCGGCCGCACGCTTGGACATGTTCTTGAAGATCTTTTCCTTGACCTTCTCGTCGGCCCCCTTGAGCGCCAGAATCAGCACATCGGACGACACTTCACGCAGCAGCGCCTGAATACCGCGATCGTCGACATCGCCCAGGTTGTCGAAGACAAACATCAGATCCTCGATCTGGGTATGCAGATCCTCGTCGGCATTCTTGATCGCTTCCATCAGGCTGACTTCGATACTGCTTTCGACAAAGTTCATGATCTCGGCGGCACACTTCACGCCGCCCATGGACGCAGTCTGGGTACCGGCCGTACCGGAGAACTGACGTTCAAGAATGGTGTTGAGTTCCTGCAGGGCCGAAGGCTGTACCGTATTGAGCGCCGAAACCCGCATCATCACATCCAGACGCACCTTTTCGTCGAAGTAGGACAGCACCTCAGCCGACTGATCCGGGTCCAGATAGGCCACCACGATCGCCTGAATCTGCGGGTGTTCGTAGCGAATCACCTCGGCCACGGCACGTGGCTCCATCCACTTCAGCGAATCGAGCCCCGACGTATTGCCGCCGAGCAGAATCCGATCGATCAGACCGCTGGCCTTGTCCTCGCCCAGCGCCTGGGTCAGCATGTTGCGGATGTAGGCATCGGCACCGGCGCCAAGGCCGGTTTCCTCGCGTACGGTTTCGATAAAGAACTTGAAGACCTGCTCGACCTCTTCGCGGCTGACATGATCGAGCTGAGCCATCTCGGCGCCGACTTTCTGCACCTCGCGCGGCCCCATTTCCTTGAGAATCAGTGCCGCTTCGGCGGTACCAAGACTGCGCAGAAAGAGCGCCGCACGGTGGGTGCCCCACATGCGCGCGGCCATTTCAAGCTGCTGGGCTACAAGACTGTCCTGCTCACTCATCCTGGTTGATCCACCGTTTGATCACTTCCGCAACACGCTGCGGGTCTTCAGCGATTAGACCGCGCACAGCCGTCAATTGCTCCTCATAACCTTCCATCGGACTCGGCAGCATCAGACCGGACGGGCTGACCAGCCGCCCTTCGGGCTCGCCGCCTTCGACGCCGGCCAGCATGTCGACACTGACATCGGCCAGATCGTCTTCGTCAATGACCTTGTCCTTGCCCAGGAGGCTGCGCACCATCGGCCGGATAAAGCCGAACAGCAGTACCAGCATGAAGATGCCGATCAGCACCTGGCGCGCGATATCCCAGAACCAGGGCTGTTCCCAGAAATTGCCGGCCGCCTCGCCCTCTAGAGCATAATCCACAAAGGCCGTATTGATGACATTGACGCTGTCACCGCGGCTGACGTCATAACCGACGGCATCCTCGACCAGACGCTGCAGCTGACTGAGCTCGGTTGCCGTCCAGGGAATCTGGGTCTGCTCGCCGGTTTCAGCATTGCTCTGCACCCGGTTGTTGATCACCACCGCCACTGACAGACGCTTGAGCTGCCCCTGCTGATAGCGGGTATAGCTGATGGTCTTGTCGAGTTCGAAGTTGCGCGTCGCTTCGGCGCGGCTGTCACGCAGCCCGGCTCCGGCGACCGGATTTCCCTGAGCATCGACAGCCCGCTCGGGCACAGATACTTCGCCCGGGGGCTGGTTGGACAGTGCGCCGGGAATCCCGCCGCGCTCATCACCGGAGGAACGCGCCTGATTCAAAGTCTGCTCGCTGCGCAGTGCCGGCGCATCGGGGTTGAAGCTTTCGGCCGTCTGCTCCTGCTGCGTAAAATCGACATCAGCCGAGATTTCGGCCTTGTAGTTGTTCGCCCCCAGAATCGGCTGCAGGATATTGTGTACCCGGTTGATCAGCAGTTCCTCGAGCTGGCGGGTATAGGCGAACTGCTTCTGCGCCAGCGCCATGTTGCGATCTTCCTGAGCCGGCATGGCCGAGAGCAACGCCCCCTTCTGATCGACCACGGTGACATCTTCCTTGCGCATCATCGACACGCTGGATGCGACCATATTGACGATGGCGGAAACCTGATCGGGCGAGAGGCTGCGGCCGGGATAAAGTTCGACCAGCACCGAAGCGGAGGGTTTGCGCGGGTCGCGCAGGAATACTGCGCTCTTGGGAATCGCCAGATGCACCCGGGCTCGGCGTACTGCCTGCAGAGCACTGATGGTCCGACCCAGCTCGCCCTCGAGGCCACGGCGGTAGCGGGCCGATTCCATGAACTGACTGGTGCCGAGGCTCTGGTCCTTATCCAGGATCTCCAGCCCCACACCCTCGTCACCGGTAATCCCGGCTGCAGCCAGTTCGAGCTTGGCACGGGCCAGCTCTTCCTGAGCAACCAGAATCGTGCCGTTGTTCGGCTCGACGCGGTACTGAATGCCCTGTGCCTGCAGCACCTGCAGCACCTCGCCCGGCGCATAACCGGCCTGATCCGGCACCACGGGGCGATAATCGGGCTCCTGACTCCAAAGCACGAGCGCAAACCCGATTGCGATTGATGCCGCCAGCCCGACCATGAACAGTAGCTGGCGCCACATCGGCACCTTGTCGAGGCTGCGTAAAAGCCCGCCTGCGCCCGGTGCCTGTTCCGCTTCTGCAGGGACAGTGGCCATGGGTTAGAACTCCTTAAACCGGCATCTTCATGATCTCGTCATAGGCCGAGATCATCTTGTTGCGCACTTCCGTCATCGCCGAGAAGGCAACGCTCGCTTTCTGGCTGGCGATCATCACCTGGGGCAGATCGACCCCCTGCACTCCGCGTTCAAAATCGGTACGCAGTCGGGTGGCATCGTCGCTGAGGGCATCGACCTTGTCGATCGCCTGGACGAGCAATGTACCGAAAGAGGGCCCCTGCGTCTCCCCTGTTTTCTGCAGCGCGGTCGCGTTCTGTACACGCTCCTCGAGCGGGACCGCGGCCGAAGCCATATCCTGAACCCGGTTCTGCATCGCGATCTGCTGCGAGCGCATCTCCAGCATCATGCGATTCATGTTGTCTACACGCATGGCGAACCTCCGCCTCAGGCGATTTTCAGCAGGTTGTCGACATCCATGCCGCTGTCACGCATCTGCGCCAGCTTGTAGCGCAGGGTCCGCGGGCTGATACCGAGCTTTTCGGCAGCTTCCTTGCGGCGTCCCTGAAACTGTCGCAGCGCATCCAGAATCAGCTGGTATTCATGCTGGCGCACGTCGGCGCCAAGATCGGCATCCTTCTCCAGCGGCTCCGGCACGCTGACCGGCCCGACCGCCTGCGTCATATTATTGACAGGCTGCAGCTCAGCCAGCGGATCGAGCATCAGGTCATCGGCACGTACCTGACCGTCGATCTGCAGGATCAGGGCACGCTGAATCACGTTATCAAGCTCACGCACATTGCCGGGCCAGGGATGCGCCAGTAACGCCGCTTCGGCTTCACTGCTAAAGCACACCTCGGCCAGCTGCATCTTGCGTCCATGG
>CAYWUD010000264.1:0-3893 GCA_964461355.1 uncultured Pseudomonadales bacterium
CAGAGAAGGTTTCAGCAACGGCCAGGTGCTGGCGATGCGTTCGGACCGGCAAAGCAACGCCCAGTGGACACTGGGGCTGGTGCGCTGGCAACAGCATCTGGGCGAAAAGGAGTTTCTGGTCGGTATCGAGTACATCAAGGGCAAGATCAGCCCGACACTGCTGACCGATCAGGACGAACCTCAGCTGCAGACGCCCGCACTGCTGGTCAGCAAGGTCAGCGAAGGCGAACGCGAATACCGTCTGGTGGCGCCGGCCGGCTGTTTCTCGCTCAGCGAAGAACTCGAGATCGAACTGCCGCGCCAGCAAAAACGTTACGACATCAAACCCCGGGAACTGCTGCGGCACACCGCGCTGGTCGATTTTTTCAGCTTCCGCGCCGAAACCCATGCCGCTTGAAGCTGCACAAGCCAGATAGGCAGGGTAAACTCCAGAGCATCCTGTCAGGAGTTTTATCATGCCTATCCAGCTTTATCACAACCCGCGCTGCTCCAAATCCCGCCAGACCCTGGCCCTGCTGGAAGAACGCGGCCTGCAGCCTGAGATCATCCGTTATCTCGACACACCGCCGGACCATGACGCACTTGCCGCGCTGCTGAGCAAGCTCGGCACCACGGCCCGAGGCCTGATGCGCACCGGTGAAGCCATCTACAAGGAGCTCGATCTTGGCCGTGACACGCTGAGCGAAGCCGATCTGATCGAAGCCATGGTCCAGAACCCGAAACTGATCCAGCGCCCGATTCTGATCAACGGCGCCAAGGCCGCAATCGGCCGCCCGCCCGAAGCGGTATTGGAGATTCTGTAAATGGCGCTCAACCGAGCTCAGCTGAACGTATTGCACCGCAGCTGTCTGGCCGCCTATGCCCTGCTGCTGGCGCTGATCAGCCTGTGGACCCTGCTGCTCTCGCCGCCGGAGGTCGATAATCCGGCCGTGATCTGGGCTGTGCAGCTCTTCCCCCTGCTCCTGCCGGTGCTCGGCCTCTCTAAGGGGGAGCCGCGCAGCTTCGTCTGGCTCTGCTTTATCCTGCTGTTCTATTTCAGTGCCGGTGTGGTCAGGCTGGTCGGCAACCCCGCCTCGATCTATGCCTGGCTGCATGCAGGGCTGTGCCTGCTGCTCTTTATCAGCGCCATGCTGTTTGCGCGCTGGCAAGCGCAACAGCTCAAAGCGCAACAATAAGGGCTCCCTCGGGAGCCCTTTCACTTGCTACAAGACGGCTACCGATTACCAGCCCATGACCTGCTTGACAAAGGGGACTGTCAGCTTGCGCTTGGCGCGTAACGAAGCGCTGTCCAGGCGCTCGAGCACCTCGAACAGCTGGTGCATGATGCGCGGGCTGCGCCCCAGAATATAACGCCCTACCTCGTCGGACAGCTCGAGCCCGCGATTGCGTGCCCGCATCCGCAGAGCCTCGACCTTTTCATCATCACTCAGCGGGTGTACCTGCAGGGTCAGCCCCCAGCTCATGCGCGATTTGAGATCCGGCAGCCGAATCGGCACCTGCGCCGGTGCACTGTCGGCCGCAATCAGCAGCTGCCGGCCGCTGTCGCGAAGCTGATTGAACAGATGAAACAGCGCCTCTTCCCAGCGTTTTTTTCCGGCAACCTGTTCGATATTGTCGATACAGATCAGATCCAGACTATCCATCCCTTCCAGCAGCGCCGGTGTATAGCCCTGCAGTTCGGCCAGCGGCAGATAGACCGCGCGCTGACGACGCACCCCGGCCTGATGGCAGGCCGCCTGCAACAGATGGCTGCAGCCGACACCGGGACGTCCAAACAGGTAGACAAAGGGCTCCACAGCCTCCTGCGGCGCGGTCAACGCCGCCAGAACGGCCTGATTGGAGGGGCTGGCGTAAAAATTGACGAACGTGGCGTCATCACGCAGCCCGATCCCGAGCGGTAACTGAAATGGCAAACGAGCGTACTCCCGACAAGTCCAATCGACGCGTTGACCTAACTACCCTGCCAACCAAATCGCGGCAGTGCAATAACCGCAGACTCACCCGCAGCAGGCGCAGGCGCTACGGCCGCCGCCACCGGCTTGAGATGCAGCTGACGCGCCAGTAACTGCTCGACCACCTCAGGGGCGGTGTCGATGGTCAGCTGCAGACGCACCACTTCGGGTTCCATTGCAGCCAGCTTGACCTGCCGCACCGGGGCCAGCGAGCGCACCAGACTCAGCAGCTCGGCATAGGCGGCCGTCGACTCCACGCCGACAAACTCCACCTGCATCGCCGCACCGCTGCGCTGCTGATTGCTGAGCAGCTGCTCGGTCAGTTGCGCCGCAACCAGGCGCGCGCCTTCGGCCAGCGCAGCATCCAGCGTGTCGGCATCAACAGCCTGACGATGGCGACGCGCTCCGTAGAGGTACAGCCACTGCCCCTGATAGCGCCCGTCACCATCGACATAGATCCGTCCGGCCAGCACCGACGGTGCCTGATAGCGGCTGGAGGCGCTCAGAATCGGCTGTTCAAACAGCCCCCAGACTTCGGCGGTATCGAGGTTCTGAAAATCATCAAGGTCAAGCACCGGGAATACCAGCGGCGCCGCCTGCTGCGCACCGAGCGCTGCAAACTTCTGGGCCAGAGCACTGCCATCGGCCAGCAACTGGCGCTGATGACTCTGCTCCAGCGCGAGCCAGACCAGTGTCTGCGGGCGCTGCTCAATGACCACCGCCACCCCCTTCTGCTTGAGACGCTCCTCAAGCGCCTGCGCATCGAAGCGGACTTCAAGCTGCCAGCCACCCTCCTGATTGAGGTAACGGTAGCTGGTGATGTATTCACGTCCCTGCTCGATCAGACCGGCACGCTGGGACTCATCGAGCTCAGCCAGATCGCCACCGATGCGACCGAGCACTTCTTCAAGACCTGCGGTAAACGCAGCCTGACGCGCCTCGACGCTCTGATCCGGCACCGGCAGTTGCACCACACCGGCCTCAAAAGCCAGCGCCTGCGCCGCACCAAGGCCCAACAGCAAGGAAAGGCGACGTAACCAACGGCCTGCGAAACAATAACTGATCACCTGAACGTACCTGCAACAACTGATCCAGAGCGCGATTGTGCCATATTGACCGGACACTGGCTTGTGTAAATGGCCGCAATCGGGCGCGAGCGCACAAGCATCGGCAATTGGGGTACACTGCAGCGCCTGTCTCCACCGGAAACCGTGCATGGCTCCTGATACGCCCTCTTCATCTTTGCACTACCGCGACGCAGGGGTTGATACCCGACGCGCCGACCAGTTGATCGAGCATATCCGCACGCTCAATGCGCGGCCCCTCGGCCAGGGCGGCATCGGCGGCTTTGCCGCGCTCTGCCCGCTGCCGAGCGGCCTTCACGAGCCCCTGCTGGTCAGCTGTACCGACGGCGTTGGCACCAAACTGTGCCTCGCGCGCACCGCAGACGAATACCGAAACCTGGGCCAGGATCTGGTTGCGATGTGCGTCAACGATCTGATCACCTGTGGCGCCAAACCGTTGCAGTTTCAGGACTACTACGCCTGCGGCCGTATCGAGCCGATCCGCTCCAAGGCCCTGCTCGAAGGCATCAGCAGCGCCTGCGTACGCTCTGGCTGCGTTCTGGCCGGCGGCGAAACCGCCGAAATGCCCGGCGTCTATCCGGAACAGGGCTTCGATCTGGCCGGCTTCTGCCTCGGCGTCGTCGAACGCAGCCAACTGATCGACGGGCACACGACCCGTCCCGGCGATCTGATTCTTGGCCTGACCAGCAGCGGCCTGCACAGCAACGGCTACTCCCTGGTACGCCGCGTGCTCGAGCAGCATCCGGTGGACGAGCCCCTGCGCACCCAGCTGCTGGCCCCGACCCGGCTCTATCCCGATCTGGTGCAGCGTCTGCGCGCGGAGTTCCCCCTGAAGGGACTGGCTCATATTACCGGT
>CAYWUD010000265.1:0-3893 GCA_964461355.1 uncultured Pseudomonadales bacterium
TCGGTCGACTCGCCCAATTCGAACAAGGCCTTCAGCATGCTGAAGGCCTTGTTTTTTATGTCCGCTTGCCGGTCTGTCTGCACCGCGGCGCCACAGGCTGTGTGTTCGAGCGCTCAGGTATTGGGGAAAACAGCGATTGTGTTTCCCGGTGCGGTTCGGGAAAATACCGGCCAATTTTTTGCCACCGCTGTCCGGACGTTGTCCACAGGGCAGCCAGACCGAAGACGACCTGCTCCGATGTCCAACAGCGCATTTCTGAAAGAAGCGGCCAAGCGCCGTACCTTCGCGATTATCTCCCACCCTGACGCCGGTAAGACCACCATCACCGAAAAGCTGCTGCTGCTCGGTGGCGCGATTCAGCAGGCGGGCAGCGTCAAGGGGCGCAAGGGCGACAAGATGGCGACCTCCGACTGGATGAAGATGGAGCAGGAGCGCGGCATCTCCATCACCACCTCGGTGATGCAGTTCCCCTTCAATGACCGCATCGTCAACCTGCTCGATACCCCCGGACACGAGGATTTCTCCGAAGATACCTACCGCACCCTGACCGCCGTGGACAGCTGTCTGATGGTGATCGACGGTGCCAAGGGTGTCGAGGACCGGACCATCAAGCTGATGGAGGTCTGTCGTCTGCGCGATACGCCGATCTTCACCTTTATCAACATGATGGACCGTGAGGTGCGTGATCATATCGAGGTGCTCGACGAGATCGAAAGCATCCTCAATATCCAGTGTGCACCGATCACCTGGCCGATCGGCATGGGCAAGGCGTTCCGCGGTGTCTACAACCTTTACACCGATACCGTGCACCTGTTTACCCCGGGGCAGGGCCACCGGGTGCCGGATGATATCCAGATCCAGGGGCTCGATTCTGCCGAGGCGCGTGAAGCGCTGGGTGAAGAGCTGGTCGAGGAGCTGATCGACGAGATCGAGCTGGTGCGCGGTGCCAGCTATGAGTTCGAGCTTGAGGCGTACCTGCGTGGCGAGATGACCCCGGTCTTTTTCGGTACCGCGCTGGCCAACTTCGGTGTGCGCGAGATGCTCGGCTATTTCGTCGACTGGGCGCCGGCCCCGCAGCCGCGTGCGACCGAGAACCGGACCGTGGCACCGACCGAAGAAGCCTTCTCCGGCTTTGTCTTCAAGATCCAGGCAAACATGGACCCTAAACACCGTGACCGTATCGCCTTTATGCGTGTCTGCTCCGGCGTATACGAAAAGGGGATGAAGATGCGTCATGTGCGCACCGGCAAGGATGTCAAGATCGCCGATGCGGTGACCTTCATGGCCGGCGACCGTGCGCATCTGGAGGAGGCGATCTCCGGGGATATTATCGGTCTGCATAACCACGGCACCATTCAGATCGGCGATACCTTTACCACTGGTGAAGAACTCAAGTTTACCGGGATTCCGCACTTTGCTCCGGAGCTGTTCCGTCGCGTGCGTCTGCGTGATCCGCTGAAGACCAAGCAGCTGCAAAAAGGGCTGCAGCAGCTCAGTGAAGAGGGTGCGACCCAGCTCTTTATGCCGCTCGATAACAACGACCTGATCCTGGGGGCGGTGGGTGTGCTGCAGTTTGACGTGGTGAAAAACCGCCTCAAAGAAGAGTACAAGGTCGAGGCGCTCTATGAACCGGTCAGCGTGCAGACCGCCCGCTGGGTGAGCTGCGAGGACAGCAAGAAGTTTCAGGAGTTCAAGCGCAAGTGTTCAGCTAACCTGGCGCTCGACGGAGCCGGCAATCTGACCTATCTGGCGCCGACCCGGGTCAACCTGTCGCTCGCCGAAGAGCGCTATCCGGATGTGGCGTTCTTCTCCACCATGGAAAAGTAAACGCGACGCGCGAACCCACAAAAAAGCCCGGCGTGTTCTGCCGGGCTTTTTTGTGGGGCTGTATTACCGCTGCACGCTCGGGTGCCTAGCGGTAGAAGTCGACCCACTGAAGGATCAGCGGCGCATCGGGCGCCTGAAACAGCGCCGCCGGGAGTTCGACTTCGATCGGCTCAAGAGTCTCACCGCGAGCTCGGGCTTCGGTGCGCTGGTTATTGCGGGCGCGTTCCAGGCGGTAGTCAAAGCGCTCGGCCCCGGTGGTCGCCAGCAGCCCTTCGAGGGCGGTCAGGTGCAAGCGCACATGGACTTCGTCGGGCCAGGCGCCGCTCAGCGGATGCAGGCGAGCGCTGCCGACGCCCGCCGGGCTGTAGATCTCGATCCAGAGCCGGTTGCCTTGCTGTACCCACTCGATCCGGTCCTGTTCCTGCCAGGGCCCCTGCTTGCTGATGGCAAGGTCGAGCTCAGGTGTCGGTTGTATCAGGCTGCAGCCGCCAAGCAGCCACGCCAGCAGAACAAGGGACAGATAACGCATCATGATCTCCGCAACAGGTTGCTCTGTACTCTACTGCGGGTCTGCAGCGCTGGCCAGTGCGGCGCTTGAGGCTGATGCCGGAATGGTTACGCTACATTGATTTGTTGCTGACATAAAGCTTACAAAAGCGGTAAAAAGTATCGATTATGTCGGTATTTATTGATATTTCCGTATTGCGCCATGGATTGGCTGATGGCTGAATAGCCCACTTTTCAAACGTTGGGGATAACAGACAGATGAACGCAGTCGTAGTGGCGGTTCTGGTGATGCTGGTGCTGAGCCTGTGCCGCTTGAACGTAATTCTGGCGCTCTTTATCGGTGCGCTGGCCGGGGGCCTGACCGGTGGCCTTGATCTTAACGCAACCCTGTCCGCCTTTTCCGATGGTCTGGGCGGCGGCGCCAGTACCGCGCTGGCCTATGCGCTGCTCGGCGCCTTTGCCATGGGGATCGCCCATACCGGACTGCCGAGCCATCTGGCCGGTGCGCTGGTGCAGAAGCTCAAGGGCGGGAGCCGGTCTCGCTGGCTGCTGCTGGGCGGTATTCTGGCGATGGCGGTTGCCTCGCAGAACCTGCTGCCGATTCATATTGCCTTTATCCCGCTGCTGATTCCGGCACTGCTGCCGCTGATGGGGCAGCTCAAGCTCGACCGCCGACTGGTGGCCTGTGTGATCACCTTCGGTCTGACCGCTACCTATATGTCGCTGCCGGTCGGCTTCGGTAGCATCTACCTGCACGATATTCTCGGTGGCAACCTGAAGGCCAACGGCATTGAACTGGCCGCCAGCCAGCTGCCGCTGGCGATGCTGATTCCGGTCGCCGGCATGGCGCTGGGTCTGGTGGTTGCGGTGCTGGTGAGCTATCGCGGTAACCGTCATTACGAAGTGCGCGAAACCAAGGCGGTTGAACTCAAGCCGATTTCGGCGCGGACCTGTCTGGTCAGTGCGCTGGCGGTGCTGGCGGCACTGGTGGCGCAGCTCTGGCTCGACTCGATGATTCTCGGTGCTCTGGCCGGCTGTCTGGTGCTGCTGGCCGGCGGTGTGGTGGCCTGGCGTGAAGCGGACAGCGTGTTCCTCGACGGCATGAAGATGATGGCGCTGTGCGGTTTTATCATGATCAGTGCCGCAGGCTTTGCCGCGGTGGTGAAGGCCACCGGTGATGTGGATGCGCTGGTATCTGCGGTAGTGGCGCTGGTCGGCGGCAGCAAGGCGATGGCCGCGCTGCTGATGCTGCTCGTCGGTCTGCTGATCACCATGGGCATCGGCTCCTCTTTCTCGACCATTCCGATCATCGCTGCCCTGTATGTGCCGCTGGGTGTGGAGCTTGGGTTCTCGGCGCTGGCGATTGCCTCGCTGGTCGGTACCGCCGGTGCGCTGGGTGATGCCGGTTCTCCTGCGTCGGACTCGACCGTAGGGCCGACGGCGGGTCTGAATGCTGATGGGCAGCACGATCACATGAACGACTCGGTGATCCCGACCTTCCTTCACTACAACCTGCCGTTGATCCTGTTCGGCTGGATTGCGGCGATGGTGCTCTGAGC
>CAYWUD010000266.1:0-3888 GCA_964461355.1 uncultured Pseudomonadales bacterium
TTCTCAACGCAACGCCCGATTCGTTCTCCGACGGTGGGCGTTTTTTCAATCTGGATGCGGCTCTGCGTCAGGCCCAGGCGATGATCGAGGGCGGCGCCGCGATGATCGATATCGGCGGCGAATCGACCCGCCCGGGTGCAGCATCGGTCTCGGTTGCCGAAGAGCTCGAGCGCGTAGTGCCGCTGGTCGAAGCGATTGCCGAGCGGTTCGACACGTTGATCTCGGTGGATACGTCAACACCGGAAGTGATGCGCGAAAGCGCAGCGGTGGGTGCCGGTCTGATCAACGATGTGCGCGCGTTACAGCGTCCGGGTGCGCTGACGGCGGCAGCTGAACTACAACTGCCGGTCTGTCTAATGCATATGCAGGGGCAGCCGCAGACCATGCAGCAGGCGCCCCGTTATCAGGATGTGGTACAGGATGTGGCTGATTTTCTGCTGCACCGGGCCGCGGCCTGTCGTGAGGCCGGTATCGGTGATGAACTGCTGATGTTCGACCCCGGGTTCGGCTTTGGTAAGACGCTCTCGCATAATCTTTCACTCCTCAAACATCTGCCCGATTTGGCGGCCTATGGCTATCCGCTGCTGGTGGGGATGAGTCGCAAGAGCATGATCGATCAGGTGCTCGGGCGCCCGGTCGATCAGCGTCTGTCAGGCAGTCTTGGTCTTGCCGCCTATGCGGCTCTGCACGGCGCGGCGGTGATCCGCGTCCACGATGTGACCGAAACCGTCGATCTTGTGCGCATGATCGAAGCGGTACGGCAGGCAGATTGATATGCTTGGCGGCCATATACGGGGCGCCGCAGTCTAAGGAATAACAGGAAAATGAGTCGTAAATACTTTGGTACCGACGGTATTCGTGGGCGTGTCGGTGAATTTCCGATCATGCCTGATTTCGTGCTCAAGCTCGGCTGGGCTGCGGGCAAGGCACTGGCTGCGCGTTCCGAACGTCCGCGTATCCTGATCGGCAAGGATACCCGTATCAGTGGTTACATGTTCGAGTCGGCCCTCGAGGCGGGGCTGGTTGCCGCTGGCGTGGATGTGCTTCTGACCGGGCCGATGCCGACACCGGCCATCGCCTATCTGACGCGCACCTTCAGCGCTGACGCCGGTATCGTGATCAGTGCTTCGCACAACCCGTACCATGACAATGGCATCAAGTTTTTCTCGGCCGAAGGCACCAAACTGCCCGACGAGGTGGAGCTTGCGATCGAGGCGATGATCGATGCGCCTCTGGCCGTGGTCGAGTCCGATGAGCTGGGCAAGGTGCGCCGGATCAATGATGCCGCTGGCCGTTATATCGAGTACTGCAAGGGGACTGTGGCTTCGCGGCTGGATCTGCGCGGGTTGCGGATGGTGGTCGATACGGCCAACGGAGCCACCTATCACATTGGCCCGGATGTGTTTCGTGAACTGGGCGCAGAAGTCACGGTGATCGGTGATCAGCCCGATGGTCTCAATATCAACCGCGGCGTCGGTTCGACGCATCTGGAGCAGCTCAGTGCGCGCGTACTGGCTGAGCAGGCAGATCTCGGTATCGCCTTTGACGGTGACGGCGATCGCGTGCTGATGGTCGATCACACCGGTGCCGAAGTGGATGGCGATGAGCTTCTGTTCATTATCGCGACCCAGCAGCAGCGGGAAGGCCGCCTGCAGGGTGGTGTGGTCGGTACGCTGATGACCAACCTCGGGATGGAGCTGGCCCTGGCCGAGCGGGATATCCCCTTCGTACGGGCCAAGGTCGGTGACCGCTACGTCAACGAGCAGTTGCTGGCCCATGGCTGGCAGCTTGGCGGCGAATCATCGGGTCACCTGATCTGCCGTCAGGTCAGTACGACCGGTGATGGTATCGTGGCTGCGCTGCAGGTGCTCTGTGCCTTGCAGTCCACCGGGCAGCGTCTGGCCGAACTCAAGTCGGGCATGAGCAAGTGCCCGATGAAGATGATCAATGTGCGGATGGCGAAACGTCAGCCGATCGCTTGCAATAACGCCATTACTGAGGCTGTTGCGGCTGCGGAGCGTCAGTTGGGCAATCAGGGCCGCGTGCTGCTGCGTCCGTCCGGCACCGAGCCCGTTGTGCGGGTGATGGTAGAAGGGCGTGATGCCGTTCAGGTCGAGACACTGTGCGGCGAGCTGGCCGATGCGGTAGCCCGTGAGCTCGGGGCGGTTTGACCGTCGACAAGGCGGTCGGGTGGCCGCCTTGTAACCACTTTTGCGGTGCGCTACCATTGCCGCCCTTCCAACTGTACAGAGGTGCCCATGCGTCGGACTCTTGTAGCCGGTAACTGGAAAATGAATGGTTCCCGGGCCAGCATCGATCAACTGCTGGCGGGTCTGAAATCGGCAGATCTGGGTGTTGTGGAGACATTGGTGTGTCCGCCCAGCATCTACCTCCAGCAGGTGGCAGAACAGCTTTGTGAAACCGCAATCGGTTGGGGGGGGCAGAATCTCTGCGCCGAGCCCAAGGGCGCATTTACCGGCGAAATTTCGGCGGCGATGCTGGCCGATTTCGGTTGTACGTACGCCCTCGTCGGGCATTCCGAACGACGCGCCCTGTATGGCGAGACCGATGCCTGCGTAGCTGCGAAGTTTCGCGCGGCGCAGCAGTCAGGCCTGGTGCCCGTGCTCTGTGTCGGTGAGACACTGGCCGAGCGTGAGGCCGAGCAGACGCTGACGGTGATCGAACGTCAGCTCGCGGCAGTGCTTGATCTGGCGCCGGAGGGCGACTTTGTCGTGGCCTATGAGCCGGTCTGGGCGATCGGCACCGGGTTGTCGGCGACGCCCGAGCAGGCGCAGGCCGTACATGCCGCCTTGCGGGCGCAGCTGGCGGTCAGTTCTGCCGAGCTGGCGGAAAAAACTCGAATTCTCTATGGCGGCAGTGTCAATGCCGCCAATGCGGCCGAGCTCTTTGCTCAGCCGGATATCGATGGAGGTCTGGTCGGCGGTGCGTCACTGCAGGCTGACCAATTTGTCGCAATTTGTCGTGCAGCAGGATAACAACTGATGGAAACGGTAATTCTGGTGGTTCACGTAGTCGCAGCGCTGGCTGTGATCGGCTTGATTTTGATGCAGCAGGGCAAGGGTGCTGATGCTGGCGCGTCCTTTGGTGGCGGCGCTTCGCAGACCGTTTTTGGCTCGCAGGGCTCAGCAAGTTTCTTAAGTCGCTTGACAGCTGTGCTGGCTACGGTATTCTTCATCACCAGTTTCGCACTGGCGATGGTTGCCGCAAACAAGGCAACCGATTCCGCGGGTGCTGGCATTCCTCAGATTCCGGTTGTTCAAGAGCAAGCTGCAGAACTTCCGGTTACTGAAACTCCGATTACTTCCGACGCTCCGGTTCTGGATGCGGGTTCTGCTGCACCGTCTAGCGATGCGCCGGTAACAGAGTAATCAAGCCATATACTTCTGCCGAAGTGGTGAAATTGGTAGACACGCCATCTTGAGGGGGTGGTGAGCTTACGCTCGTGCCGGTTCGAGTCCGGCCTTCGGCACCAATCCTATAGCGCGGATAAGAAAGCGGTTTCGATTGCTTGTTATTTGATCGATGCCGAGTTAAGATGTCGCGCCTTATCGATGCGGGGTGGAGCAGTCTGGTAGCTCGTCGGGCTCATAACCCGAAGGTCGTTGGTTCAAATCCAGCCCCCGCTACCACTTAGTGGTAAAAGCCCCTTCTTGTAGGGGCTTTTTGCTAACTGGATCTTACGCATACCGTTAGCGCCCGGTGCGCAGCGCACGGCGAAATCCATAGGATGGGCTTTTATAAGCCCATTTTTTATTGCTGCAGATCGCAGCAAGGGACACAGAGAGGTCTTCTACCTTTGGCGAGCAAGTTGGATTTACTGCATGGTTTGGTCGAGCCGGTAGCGGTATCACTTGGATACCAGCTGTG
>CAYWUD010000267.1:0-3874 GCA_964461355.1 uncultured Pseudomonadales bacterium
CCGAAGGTGCGCGTACCACTCCGTCCATCGTGGCATTTGCCGATGACGAAGTACTGGTCGGTCAGCCGGCCAAGCGTCAGGCCGTTACCAACCCGGATAACACCCTGTTTGCGATCAAGCGTCTGATCGGTCGCCGCTTTGACAGCGATGTTGTGCAAAAGGACATCAAGATGGTGCCCTACAAGATCGTTGCGGCCGATAACGGTGATGCCTGGGTTGAAGTGCGTGGTGACAAGAAGGCTCCGCCGCAGATCTCTGCCGAAGTGCTGAAGAAGATGAAGAAAACCGCCGAGGACTACCTGGGCGAGCCGGTCACTGAAGCGGTCATTACCGTTCCGGCCTACTTCAACGACTCTCAGCGTCAGGCCACCAAGGATGCGGGCCGTATCGCCGGTCTGGACGTCAAGCGCATCATCAACGAGCCGACCGCAGCCGCACTGGCCTACGGTATGGACAAGAGCAAGGGCGATCACACCATCGTGGTCTATGACCTCGGTGGCGGTACCTTCGACGTATCCATTATCGAAATTGCCGATGTGGACGGTGAAACCCAGTTCGAAGTGCTCTCTACCAACGGTGACACCTTCCTCGGTGGTGAAGACTTCGACCTGCGCCTGATCGATTACCTCGCCGAAGAGTTCAAGAAAGACAGCGGTATCGACCTCAAGGGTGATGCGCTGGCGATGCAGCGTCTGAAAGAAGCCGCCGAGAAAGCCAAGATCGAGCTGTCTTCTGCTCAGCAGACCGATGTCAACCTGCCGTACATTACCGCTGATGCCACCGGTCCGAAGCACCTGAACGTGAAGGTCAGCCGTGCCAAGCTCGAATCACTGGTGGAAGAGCTGGTACAGCGCTCTCTGGAACCGTGCCGTATCGCGCTCAAGGATGCTGATCTGGATGTCTCCGAAATCGACGAGATCATTCTGGTCGGTGGTCAGACCCGCATGCCGATGGTGCAGAAGAAGGTCACCGAGTTCTTCGGCAAGGAGCCGCGTCGTGACGTGAACCCCGATGAAGCCGTTGCCATGGGTGCAGCCATTCAGGGCGCCGTTCTGGCGGGCGACGTGAAGGATGTACTGCTGCTGGACGTAACGCCGCTGACTCTGGGTATCGAAACCATGGGTGGCGTGATGACCGGTCTGATCGACAAGAACACCACCATTCCGACCAAGAAGTCCCAGGTGTTCTCGACCGCTGATGACAACCAGACCGCGGTAACCATTCACGTGCTGCAGGGTGAGCGCAAGCAGGCGGCACAGAACAAGTCGCTGGGCCGTTTTGACCTGAGTGATATTCCGCCGGCACCGCGTGGCATGCCGCAGATCGAAGTGACCTTCGATATCGACGCCAACGGTATCCTGAACGTATCCGCGAAAGACAAGGCGACCGGCAAGGAACAGAAGATCGTGATCAAGGCGTCTTCCGGCCTGTCCGATGATGAAATCGACAAGATGGTGGCCGATGCCGAGGCGCATGCCGACGAGGACAAGAAGTTCGAGGAGCTGGTTGCGGCGCGTAACACCGCTGACAGCATGATCCATGCGACCAAAAAGACCCTCGAGGAAGCCGGTGACAAGGCCAGCGCCGAAGAGAAGCAGGCGATCGAAAGTGCCATTGCCGCTCTGGAAGAAGCGCTGAAGCAGGACGACAAGGACGAGATCGAGGCCAAGACCAAGGCGCTGACCGATGCCTCTGCGACTCTGGCGCAGAAACTGTATGCTGAAGCTCAGCAGCAGGAACAGGCCCAGGGCGCGCAGCAGCAGAAGTCCGGTGCTGCGGATGATGCGGTTGATGCCGAGTTCGAAGAGGTGAAAGAGGACAACAAGTAAGCGCTTGTAGTCTCCCTCTGTAAATGGAACACAACAGCGCGGGAGCTTTCTCCCGCGCTGTTGTGTCTGGCGCTGGCAGCGGCCAGTGAAACTTGTGCAGTGACAGGTGCTGACCGGTTATGGCGAAACGTGATTATTACGAAGTGCTCGGGGTGGCCCGGGACGTTTCCAGCAAGGACCTGAAAAAGGCCTTCCGCCGTATGGCGATGAAGTATCATCCGGACCGTAATCCGGGTGACAAGGATGCTGAGGAGCATTTCAAGGAGGTCAACGAGGCGTACGAAATTCTCTCCGATCAGGAGAAGCGTGCGGCTTATGATCAGTTCGGCCACGCAGGCGTGGATCCGAGTGCCGGAGCCGGTGGCTTTGGCGGTTTTGGCGGTGGCAACGCCAATTTCAGCGATATTTTCGGCGATGTGTTCGGTGATATCTTCGGCGGTGGTGGCGGCGGCGGTCGTCAGCGCAGCAGTGTGCAGCGTGGCTCCGATCTGCGTTATTCGCTTGATCTCGAGCTCGAGGAAGCGGTCCACGGGGTCACCAAGAAGATCCGTATTCCGACCCAGGTCGAGTGTGAAACCTGTGGTGGCAGTGGCGCCAAGAAGGGCACTCAGCCGACCACCTGTACCACCTGCGGTGGTATCGGTCAGGTGCGCATGCAGCAGGGCTTTTTCTCCGTACAGCAGACCTGTCCGACCTGCCGCGGTACCGGCAAGATGATTTCCGACCCCTGTGGCAGCTGTCACGGGGCCGGGCGTGTGCAGCAGACCAAGACGCTGTCGGTGAAAGTGCCGCCGGGGGTCGATACCGGCGATCGCATCCGACTGGCCGGTGAAGGTGAGGCGGGTGTCAATGGTGGTGGCCCGGGCGATCTGTATGTGCAGGTAAATGTGCTGGAGCACGCGATTTTCCAGCGTGACGGCAAGCACCTCTACTGTGAAGTGCCGATCAGCTTCACCGATGCCGCGCTGGGTGGCGAGCTGGAAGTGCCGACCCTCGAAGGGCGTGTAAAACTGAAAATTCCGGCCGAAACCCAGACCGGCAAGCTGTTCCGTCTGCGTGGCAAGGGGGTTACCCCGGTGCGTGGCGGAGGCCCGGGTGATCTGCTCTGCCGTGTGGTGGTCGAGACGCCGGTCAGTCTTACCAGTCGGCAGAAGGAGCTCCTCGAGGAGCTGCAGGCCAGTTTTGAAGATCAGAAGCATTCTCCGCGCCGTACCAGCTGGTTCGATGGCGTAAAGCGCTTCTTTGAAGATATGAAATCCTAAGGCACAGGGGACAGAGCATGATTCGTATTGCGATTGTAGGTGCAGCGGGCCGGATGGGTAAGAACCTGATCCAGGCGGTACAGCAGGAAGATGGCTGTGAACTGACCGTTGCCGTGGAACGTCCCGATAGCTCGCTGATCGGCTGTGATGCCGGTGAGCTGGCCGGTGTCGGCAAGCTGGGGGTGGCACTCTGCGCCAGCCTGGCCGAACAGGTTGCGCTGTTCGATGTGGTGATCGACTTCACCTCACCGGAAAACAGCCTGGAAAATACCCGTCTGTGCCGTGAGCACGGCAAGGCAATCATCATCGGCACCACCGGTCTGACCGATGAGCAGAAGGCCGAGCTGCGCAGCCTGTCCCAGGAGTGCCCGGTGGTGTTTGCGCCGAATATGAGCGTGGGCGTAAACCTGCTGTTCAAGCTGTTGCAGACTGCGGCTCAGGTGCTGAATGAAGGTTACGACATCGAGGTGATCGAAGCGCACCACCGCTTTAAAAAGGACGCGCCGTCCGGTACGGCCCTGCGCCTGGGTGAGGTTGTGGCCGAGACCCTCGGTCGTGATCTCAAGCAGTGTGCGGTCTATGGTCGCGAAGGGATCACCGGTGAGCGCGATCCTCAGACGATCGGCTTTGCTACCGTACGTGCCGGCGATGTGGTTGGCGATCACACCGTGCTCTTTGCTACCGAAGGTGAGCGTGTCGAGATCACGCACAAGGCCAGCAGCCGCATGACCTTTGCCAAGGGTGCGGTGCGCGCGGCGAAGTGGATTCGCTCTCAGGGTTCGG
>CAYWUD010000268.1:0-3865 GCA_964461355.1 uncultured Pseudomonadales bacterium
CATCAGTCTCGAAGCACTGGAACTCAACCAGCTGACGCTCAAAGGCGACCGCCTGATTATCGGCGCAATGAGCCACCTGCAGGATCTGGCCGACAACGCCGAACTGCCGGCAATCCTGCGTACCGCTATCGAACTGATCCCCTCTCGCAACCTGCGCAACCAGGGCACCCTGGGCGGAGAAATCGGGGCCAACAACCCTGACAGCCCGCTGTTGCCGCTGCTGATTGCACAGGAGGCCGCCCTGCACCTCGCCGATGGCCGCCAGGTGAGCATCGAGCAGTATCTGGACGACGCCTGTAGCGCACTGATCTGCGCCATTGAACTGCCGGCCCGCCAGATCGCGGCCGTGCACTGCCTGCGCCCCTGCAGCCAGGGTCTGCCGGCTATCTGGGGCGCCCTGGCACTCAACAATGACGGCCCGCGCCTGGTACTCGGCGGTGCCTCCGAGCACATCTGCCGCTGGCCGACCATCGAACAGGCGATCGCCAAGAAGATGCGCGGCGACGAGCTCGAAGCCCTGGTATCCGACAGCGTTAAACCGACAACCGATATTCGCGGCAGCAGCGCCTACAAGCGTTACCTGGCGGGCGTTGTCGTCAACGATCTGGTTCAACAAGTGCAGCAGGAGGCCTAAGCCATGCAGATCAACTTTACCCTGAACGGCGTTGCCAAAAGCCTCGAGATTGCCGCCGGCGAAAACGCATTCAAACTGCTCAAGCGCCTGGGCATCCGCTCCGTACGCCTTGGCGATGACGGCGAGGGCTTTGCCGGCGTCGACGCGATCCGCCTGAACGGCCGCATCGTCAACAGCTCGCTGCTGCTGGCGGCACAGCTTGATAACGGCCGCGTGGAAACCGCAGAACATCTGAACAAGCCCCACGCACTGCACCCGATCCAGCAGGCCCTGGTTGATACCGGTGCGGTACAGTCCGGCTATACCGAATCCACCGTTGCCCTGCTGCTGGCCGACCTGATGGAGCGCAACCCGAACGCCAGCCGCAGCGACGTTCGCGAAGCCCTTTCCGGCCTTTTCAGCCGCGACAACGGCTATCAGCAGTTCTTCGAAGCCTTTGAACTGGCGCAGGCACGCCTGCAGAACCCGCAGCAACAAGCCGATTGCGAAAGCCATTGCGGCGATAACTACCGCCTCGTCGGCCGCCCGGGTGACAAGGTGGACGTGATGCGCGTACTGCGTGCAGAACCGGCCTTCGTTGAAGACCACGTACCGGCCAACTCCCTGATCGCCAAGGTACTGCGCAGCCCGCACGCACACGCCTACATCAAGAGCCTCGACTGCAGCGCCGCCGAAGTGATGCCGGGCGTACACCTGGTTCTGAGCTACAAGAACACCCCGCAGCTCTCCTACACTCCGGGCGGTCAGAGCTATCCGGAACCTTCTCCCTACGATCGCCAAATGTTCGGTCGCAAGATGCGCCATTACGGCGACCGCGTCTGCGCCGTTGTGGCCGAAACCGAAGAACAGGCCGAAGCCGCACTGAAGGCGATCAAGGTCGAGTTCGACGTACTCAAGCCGGTGATGGGTCTTGATGATGCCATGGCCGAGGATGCACCGATCGTACATAACGGACCGGTCAGCTACGCCGTGGGGGCTCCGGAAAACCTCGACGAGATCAACGCCGCCTGCGACGAACGCGACGGCCCGGTGTTCTACCACTTCCCGATCGGTGCAGACATCCGTCGCAACCAGGCGTTCAGCCACGGCGGTGAAGCCGGCGACCCGGACCAAGGCTTTGCCGATGCCGACGCCGTTATCGAGCGCACCTACGAATCCACCCAGGTCATGAGCTCTCCGGTTGAGCCGCATACCTGCGTGGCCTGGGTTGAAAACGAGCGTCTGATCTGCCGCTCCGCTACCCAGACCCCGTGGCACCTGCGTCGTCAGCTGGGCCGCATCCTGGATATTCGTGAAAACCAGATCCAGGTCATCAAGGAACGCGTAGGCGGCGGCTACGGCGCCAAGCAGGATATGATTCTCGAAGAGATCGCTTCCTATGCCGCGTGGCAGTTGAGCCGTCCGGTGTTCATGCGTTACAGCCGTAAAGAAGTGTTCAACAGCTCCGCCACCCGCCACGTGTTCCGTATCCGCGTAAAACTCGGCGCCAAGAAAGACGGCAAGCTGACCGCGATCGAGATGGACATCAAGGCCAACACCGGCCCTTACGGCAACCACTGCCTGACCGTACCTTCGGTCTGCGGTGCCCTGACGCTGTCACTGTTCCCGTGCGACAACCTGCGCGTACACGCTTCCAGCTACTACTCCAACATCTCCCCGACCGGCGCCTACCAGGGCTACGGCGCACCGAAAGGCCACTTCGCCATGCATCTGGCGATCGCCGAACTGGCGCAGCAGCTGGGTCTGGATCCGCTGGATATGCTGGACATGAACCGTACCCGCGTTGGCGTGCGTCCGAAGATCATGCAGGTAATGGGCGAAGGCGACACCTCCGCCGAACCGGCACCGGTAGGCTCCTGCGGCCTCGACGAAATCATCAGCGAGGGCCGCAAGCTGATCGGCTGGGATCAACCCAAACCGGCCGATGAAGGCGACTGGGTCTTCGGTCGCGGTGTTGGCCTGATGCAGCAGGGCTCCGGCATCCCGGGCCTGGATCAATCCAACTCCCGCATCAAGCTCGCGTCCGACGGCACCTTTATCCTGCACTCCGGTGGCGCAGACCTGGGTACCGGCCTGGATACCGTTATGGCCAAGCTGGCCGCGGAAACCCTGGGCTGTGATCTGGAAGACGTGTACGTCAACAGTGGCGACACCGACGCCGGCGCCTTTGATACCGGCGCCTACGCCTCCTCAGGCACCTACTTCTCCGGCGCGGCCGCACTGAACGCGGCCAACAAGCTCAAAGGCGAGATGCTGCAGGCTGCAGCAACCCTGCTGAAAGAGCCGGTCAGCGATCTGAAGATCGAATACCCGCGTGCGGTTGTCGGCAAAAAAGGCAAGCTGAGCTTCCTGGAACTGGCACGCTACGCCGAATCCGGCAGTGGCTGTGGCCAGCTGCAGGCAGCCGCTACCCACGTCACCCATGATCCGGCCTACCCCTTCGGCGCCAACTTCTGTGAGCTGAAGGTCAACAAGCGTACCGGTCAGGTCAAGCTGCTGCGCTATATCGCCCTGCTCGATTGTGGCACTGCAATCAACCCGGACCAGGTCAAGGGGCAGATCTACGGCGGCACCCTGCGTGCTATCGGTCACGCCCTGAGCGAAGAACTGCTGTTCGACGCCGAGGGCCGCTGCCTGAACGCCGACCTGCAAGGCTACGGCATTCCGATGGTGGGCGACGTGCCGGAAGAGTACCAGGCCATCCTGATTGATGCACCGGACAGCAACGGCCCGATGGGCGCCAAGTCGGCATCCGAGATCAACGTCAACGGTGCCGCTCCGGCGATCGCTCTGGCGCTGAACGATGCACTGGGCATCTGGCTCAACCGCTGGCGCTTCTCCCCCGAGGCAATCCTTCGGGCCATGGGCAAAGTCGAATAACAACAACCTGTACTAACCCCCAGTTTGCCGCCCTTCAGGGCGGCTTTTTTATGCCTGTAGCCCCACCCTTATCAGGTCTGAAAACATAGCTATTTCCACCGTTATCCCACCAAAGCAACAGCATGGTTAACCCCAGACAAGGCATGCATCTTAACCAGAAATGCTGCCCAGCACCGAGCATCTGCAGAGCCACAGCATTGCTCAGTAGCCTTTCTGTCATGGCTGGTGGCTGGTGGCTGGTGGCTGGTGGCTGGTGGCTGGTGGCTGGTGGCTGGTGGCTGGTGGCTGGTGGCTGGTGGCTGGTGGCTGGTGGCTGGTGGCTGGTGGCTGGTGGCTGGTGGCTGGTGGCTG
>CAYWUD010000269.1:0-3847 GCA_964461355.1 uncultured Pseudomonadales bacterium
CTGGGTCAGGCAAAATCCGTTTTGCACGCTGAGTGTACGGGATGCCCGTCTCCCTCACCATGACCGGGTCGACAGCGACCGTTCTGTACCGCGTAGATTCGGGACGCAAAAAAAACGCAGCGAAGCGCTGCGTTTGTGCACACGTCAGGGGTCAGTTTCCGGCGCCGCGAATCTGCGCCAGAATGCTTTCATCGCTGATCTGATCGTCCGCCAGCAGCATAAAGATCTTGCTGATGATCTCGGCCATCTTGAGATCGGCATCGGCAAAGGGCAGATAGAGCCCTTCATCCTTCTTCTGCTCCGGCACGATACACAGATAGTTGCCCGGCTGGATATGGATCACCCCGCTGCCCAGATGAATCCGGTAGTGCGCCAGTGAGCCCTCGATATAGGCAAAATGATCCTCACAGCGCACCCGGGCCAGCCCGATATCGGCCATCAGGTTTTCGATCAGTTCGGCACGGCGCTGGGCCGTTTCGGTGGACCAGCGCGCATCCTCGTCATCGACCTGCGCCACCGAAACAATCAGATCGACATCGCGCATCACCTCGGAGAATACCCGCGGCTCGATGCTGGCCAGCGGCTGCGGCCCCCCCTGCCCCTGGAACCAGATCTCGTCGACGGTCACCGTCCCCATCTCGGCCAGATAATGGCCGGCGTCGGGAAAGCCGATCTCGGCATAGTAGCCAAGGCCGGGAAAGCGCTTGTACACCTCGGCACAGTCACCGCTGTTCTGACTCCAGGCACGCCCCTGCAGCAGGCGACTGGCGGTGGAACCGTCGATCACATGACCGACAAAGCGGCGTGAATGGGTACCCGCCTCGACCTCGGCGGGCGTCACCACATACAGCTCACGGAACACCTGCTTGAACGGCTGCACCATGCGCCGCTGCACCACCGCCTTCTGCCACGCGGACAGACAGCCGGCGCTGTAGAGGTCATGCACGTGGGCAATCACCGGATCATCCACAATGGCGACCGGCTGACCGTCCAGCCCGCACAGTTCGGTGCAGCTGCCGGTAAACAGACCCAGGCCTTCGGCACCCGTCTTCAGCACCAGCTGCGCCAGCATTGCCCGCACCACCGGCAGCCGGCTGAGGGTGCCGAGTTCATCGGCGGCTATCGCATCACCAGCGCACATCATGTCCTCGAGGGTCTTGCGAAAACGGCTGGCCTGCGCCCGGATACCGTCCTGAGCAGCCCGCATCTGCTGGTAGACATCGGTTTTACGCACCTTCGGCGGCACCGATTTGAGCGGTTTGCCCTGCTTGTAGACGCGGATTCTGGGGCTGATGCCCTCGAGCACCAGCTGCACCTGCCAGTCCTCGACCTCGAAGAGCTCGTCAAACGGAATCATATCGCCCGCGATATCGGCTTCCATCGCCCATTCCAGGCGGATATCGTCGCTATAGCCCGCACTTTGCGCCAGATTCTTGATCCCGGCCTTGACCGCCGCCTGGGTGTTGGCCTGACGTTCGGCGCCGTACTGGGTGGCTTCCTTGTGCATCGCCTTGAACTTGAGGTACCGCGCGCGCAGCTCCGCATCGCTCTCGACGGCGTACAGACCATAGGCCTTGATCGCCGCCTGACCGTGGCGCACCAGTTTCTTCTCGATCTTGTCGCGCTCGATCCCACGCACCGCGGCCACCAGCATCAGGATATTGCCAAGCTCCAGCGACGAGGCCCGCAGTGCCTTGAGGTACTTGCTCAGCAGCTTGTCCGCGACCGGCGCCAGTGCTTCGGCCATCTGAATGCGATCAATCACGCCGGAGTTGGTACTTTCGCAGTTGTAGATATCGGTGAGCCCATCACGGGTGCCCTGATGGCTGCGGCCAATCTGGAAGATCAGCTGCTGCAGCGGCAACAGCGCCTCCCAGCCCAGCGCCTTGAGGATGGCCGGGCGTGCCGCCCCGGCATAGGGCAGCGCAACGAGCAGCTCGGCCTCCTTGAAGCCCTGCAGCATGCCGATCAGATCCGATTCGGTTTCTCCGGGAGCAAGGCCGGCACTGGCGATCAGGGTACGGATACAGTTGCCGGTACGGCCATCCTTCAGTGCCTTGGCCTTCAGACCCAGACGTCGGATCTGCTCGAGTCCGAGCTGCAGCCATGCGATGCCGGCAAAATGGCTGTAGTCGATCAGCTGTTCGAGATTTTCCGCACTTTCGGGCAGCGCGATGGCGCGGGCGCGGATATAGCGGCTCAGATAGTCGCGATAACAGTCGGTAAACGCGGGACCAGAGGCCGTGAACGTCTCATCCTCGGCATCGGCAGGATCGGGGAACGCCCAGTACGTGCGGGTACAGTTGGCAAAGATCGCCAACGCGCGCTCGAACCAGGCATAGTCGCAGGCGTTTCTGGCCACCAGCCGCTGCAGCAGCTGATGGAAACAGTCCGGCTCGTAGCCGATCAGCTCGGCACTGGTATCCTCGAAACGCCGCCAGGCGTCCTCGCCCCGATCAAGGCGCTGATTGTACTGACCACCGAACACTGCCTGCAGAAAATCCTGCACGCCGTCGATCTCGAGGTGTTGGATCAATACCCGAAGACAGATACCCACCTTGGGAAAGAGATAATTACGGGCGTAATCGCGCGCAGAATGATCCCAGCCGGAGGTGATTTCAACCGCCCCGGTCGGGTCGGACAGAATGCGCGTCACACGATCGCACAGCGCCGCCGCCGTTGCCGCGCTCGGGTGACGTTCGCACCAGACTCCAGCAAGCACCGCAGCAATGCGCTCGATGGTGCGATCGGGATCGTCATAACGCGCCTCGAAGGGACGCTCGGCCGGACGGGTAAAATAGGCGCTCAGCAACGCTTCGGCATCACCGCCCAGCAGCTGGGCGGCGGCCTCACCGTATTCATCGAAGAATTCATCGCGCCGGGCGCCATGGCGCCGGGAACTGCGGCCGATCTCGGACCCGATACGGCGCAGCTCATCCCCCTCCGGCAGCACCTGCCTGAAGGCCTCGAACACCTGCTGCTGCCCCTTGGGCCATGTATCCCTGTTCATTACCGACTCCTCGTATTGGATCAACCGCCGACCAGCGGGATCAGACGGACAAACTTCACCTCGCTCTGGTCACCCAGCGTGACCAGATCATCGGGGTGGATCACTTCAAGGCCATCGACAAACAGCTTGAAGCGCTTGCGTACAAAGGCGCGCAGCGTACGCGCCACCTCCTGATCCAGCGCGGGCGTGGCACCGGCATCGGGCGCAGCCAGGGCGATCTTGCCTTCGCCCTGCTGCGCCTCGATATCGGCAGCCTCGAGGTACTGGGCGCGCAAGCGGCGTTTGATCTCGTGCTCGGGCAGGGACTGCTGGCGCAGCAGAGCCAGTTGCTCGGCCACGGCACGGGCAATCAGTTCGGAGGCGGGGATACGCTGGCTGACCAGCCGCAGCTCGACTTCGGGCAGCGGCCGCTCGGGCACACTGCGGCCGAAGATCAGCGTGGACACACGGACATGGGGCACGGTGATTCCTGTTCAGTCGTTGGCTTGTGGTTATAACGGCCGCTTGCCTGCGGCCAAATGGGTATTGCAAATACCGGTTTTGCCGCAGTGTACGCCGACCATGCTCAGGACTCTACTACGGGACGGTAAAGGGCTAGAGCTTCAGAGGCTGCGCGCAGAAAACGGTACCGGGCCACTCATCCTAGAGCACACGAATGGCGACACATGACTGCACTCAAACTCAGTTCGATCTGCCATGGTTGGGGTTCTGCATGCGTTGCCTTAATGTGCCACGGGCCCCGATACAGCACACTCTGACTCACTCTTTTTGCAAGCGCGTCACTGTCGCGTAAAGGCTTGAAATAATGACTTCACGATTCGCTGCCAAATGCAGCGT
>CAYWUD010000270.1:0-3810 GCA_964461355.1 uncultured Pseudomonadales bacterium
CAGGGGATCAAAATCAGTGTGATTGCTGATGCGGGGCGTTACCGGCACCACTACCCGAAGCTTTGGCCCCGTATCGGCCAGTCGCTGCTCGCTGGCGATCGCATCCTCAGCCTCCAGATGCAGCCCCTGCAGATACGGCAACACCCCCAGCACCGGCTTGCCGGTAATGCGCTCGAGCCAGCGATTACCCGGTTCGAGCAGGCTGACATCACCGCGAAAGCGATTGATCACGAACCCCTTCACCCGCGCCTGCTCCGAAGGCGACAGCAGTGCCAAGGTGCCATAAAGATGAGCAAAGACACCGCCCCGATCGATATCGGCGACGATGATCACCGGGCAGTCAACCGCCTCGGCAAAGCCCATGTTGGCGACATCGCGATCACGCAGATTGACCTCGGCCGGACTGCCGGCCCCTTCAACCAGCACACAGCGATGCTGCTGACGCAGCCGCGTGTAGGAGTCGAGCACGGCCGCCATCGCCGTCTGCTTGTATTCGTGATAATGCCGCGCGTCCATCTGTGCCAGCGCCTTGCCCTGAATAATGACCTGGGCCCCCACATCCGAGCTCGGCTTGAGCAGCACCGGATTCATGTGCACGCTTGGCGCCAGTCCGCAGGCCTGCGCCTGCACCGCCTGCGCACGACCGATCTCGCCACCGTCGGCGGTCACGGCACTGTTAAGCGCCATGTTCTGCGGCTTGAACGGCACTACATCAACGCCGCGGCGTTTGAATACACGCCCCAGCGCAGCCACCAGCACCGACTTGCCGGCATCGGAGGTCGTCCCCTGCACCATCAGGGTTGCAGAAGCGGCCTGGGCATCCAGTGCGGCAGCGGCGCCCTGGGCAGCCAGACCGGGTTCAAACTGATCGAGAAAATCACTCATTACGGGAATCCTTGGGTAACACCGGTGCCTGCACCAGCTCGTGCAGGCGCGGCCAATGACGCCCGGTGGCGTCGGTATACACATCCAGAACCAGCAGGCCGGCATAACCGACCTCGAACGCCTGCAGGTGCGTCAGACTCGCGGCGGGCAGGCTCAGAGCCCACTTGATCAACGCCCGCAGCACGCCACCATGGGCGACCACCAGCAGAGACTGCCCGGCGTACTGCGCGAGCCACCCATCAACACATGCCGTCACACGCTGCTCGAACGCCGCCACATTTTCACCACCGGGCGGTCCATGGCGGTACGGGTCACACCAGAAGGCCTGCAGCTGATCCGAAGCATCCCGCCAGACCTGCTCATAGCTTTGCCCGTCCCACTGGCCAAAATCGAGCTCCTCAATACCCGGCTCGAGCTGCAGCGGCAACTGCCGTGCTTTGGCCCAGTCACGGGCAAAATCGGCGCAGCGTTTCAGGGGCGAGCTGATCACACGATCAGGATCGGGACGTGCCTGCAGCATCGCCTGCATCATTCGGTAGCCGCTGTCACTGAGCGGCGGATCGATGCGACCGCGAAACCCCTCACCCCCTTCGGGCCGACCATGGCGCAGCAGATACAGTCGCGTGGAGGACTCAGCCATCGGCAACATCCTTGAGGGTCATGGGCAGGCCTGCCACGGTCAGTGTGACCCGATCGGCCAGCGCTGCCACCGCCTGATGCAGCCAGCCGCTTTCATCCACAAATTCACGGCTGATGCGCCCCAAGGGCACCACACCGAGTCCGGTTTCGTTACTGACCAGAATGACCTCGCACAAGCGTCTCGAGCAGAGCCTTGCGCTCCTGCTGCCAGCACGCCGGCTCGACGAACAGGCAGTTGCTGAGCCAGAGCGTCAGACAGTCGACCAGCAGGCAGCGCTCAGCACTCGCCGCACGCCGTAAGGCATCGGCCAGGGCTCGCGGCTCTTCGACCAGCGCCCAGTGTGCCGGACGATCCTGTCGGTGACGCGCAATCCGGGCCTGCATCTCGTCATCACCGGCGGTTGCGGTCGCGATATACACCACCTCAAGTCCGGTTGCCGCGGCACGTCGCTCGGCCAACGCACTTTTACCCGAGCGCGCCCCGCCCAGAATCAGTTCGATCATCCACCACCTCGTATTACGGGTTCCGAAGAACGGTTCTGCCCAGCGCCGCAGTGTACTGGAGGCGCTCCCCGAGGTTAATGCCGCACGGCAGGGTGGTGCGTGACTGTGCGTAATTACCGTAGAATAGCGCCACAGATCCAAGACACCGTGGTCACCCATGTCCCCGAACGAGAATGAACTGACCGATATTCCCAGCCTGACTCTGGGCGAGGATGAAATCCGTACGCATCAGGTGCTCAACCCGCACCGTGATACCGCGCCCGAGACCGGCACCCAAGCGGCCGCAAGCACACACCGCACTCTGTGGCTGCTGTTGCTGCTGCTGACCTGCTTAAGCGCCGCCGGTGCCTATACCTCCTGGCAGGCCTTCGGGCGACTGGAACAGGCGCTGGCACAGAGCACTGGCCAGGCAGAAAAGGCGCAGCAACCGATCGAGCAGCTGCAGCAGCAGCTCGATGGACGTATCGCCAGCACCCAGGCCAGCGGCGCGGCCATTGGCCAGCAGCTCGAGGAGAGCAACCGGGAAATTCGAAAGCTCTGGGATCTGGCCAACAAGCGCAACCGTACTGCCATCGAACAGCTGACAGCAGCGCTGCAGAAGCAGGAACAATCGTCCAAAACGCTCGCCGAGACCCTGCAGAAAAATCGGACCCGGCTCGATCAGATCGAACAGAGCCTGAAGGCGCAAACCGGTTTTGAAGAACAGCTGCAGACCCAGAAACGGCAGCTGGCACAGATACAATCGGCCAACGATGTGACACTGGCCTTGCTGCAGGAGCAGCTGCAGAATCTCGGCAAGGAACAGAAAGCCCTGAAAACGCAGCAGCAACAGCTGGCCGGCAAGAGTCAGGCGTTTGACGATGCGGTACGCTCGCTGGACAGCTATCGCCAACAGATCAATCGACAATTGCAGAGTCTGCAGCAACAACTGCAAGCACACTGACAAGATCGCCGCCGGGATGGCGGCTTTCAGAACAGAAACCCGGGCCAACACCGGGAAGGACAAATTATGCGTCTACTTGGGCTTATGACGGGGATCAGCCTGTTGCTTTGCGGCTGCAGCACAACGCTTGCGCCGCCATCCGACACCGCCTTCGCACAGGGTTCGGCACAGGAGCGCCTGCATGCACGCGTCGATCCCGAGCAGTACTCGGCTCTGCAGCAGGCATTGGCGCACAAGGGCCTGCTGCTGCCGAGCCTGATGCTGACCGAAGAGGCCACTCTGGCTCCCGATTACCCGCTCAGCGCCGTGCAATGGGCGTCCCTGCAGCAACGTCTGGGCCTGCAGCTGGAAGACCCGAACCGCAGCCTGCAGCGCTATCGCTACCTGCTCCGAGCCATCAACGCACGCTGCCCCGAACAGGCGCGTCGCGCCAGCGCAGGCTGCAAGGCTCTGGGGCTGATCGGGCTCGAGAGCCTGGCCGGCAATGGGGCACTGGATGCCGAAGAGCTGACGACAGCGGCCCTGGGGGCGCGCACCCGCTATCTGATCATCAGCAACCCGCAGCTCTATACCGAGGGGCTGATGCGCCATGCCCAGTCCGGCCTGACGACCCGCCCACTGACCCGTCACTCGAGCGAAGAGCGCCGCGACGAGCTGCACCCGGCACTGACCGAAGCTCGGCTCGAATTCTGGCTGCCGGATGCGACTGAAGCCGCCTTCAGCTGTCACCTGAACGCTACGGCGCACACGCCGGAACAGTGGCACAGGCTGCAGAAGGATCTTCTCGGCGCCTGCGAACCGGCACTGGTGGCCCTGCTCGGGCTTGAGCTCAACGACAC
>CAYWUD010000271.1:0-3810 GCA_964461355.1 uncultured Pseudomonadales bacterium
ACCAATCTATGCCGGCAACGCCCTGGCCACCTTCCGTAGCCGGGCACCGATCAAGCTTCTGAGTATTCGTGCCAGCGCCTTCGATCTGGCCCCGACTGCATCAGAGCGTGCTCCACGCATCGAACTTGATCTGGCGTTTGAAACGGACCGTAACCGGGTGATCGGCGAGCGTCTGGCCGAGTCCGAGCGTCCGGAACTGGCGTCGGCATCGATAGTCGTCTCCGGTGGGCGCGGGCTCGGCAGTGCCGAGGATTTCGAACTGATTTACCGTCTGGCCGATCGTCTGGGCGCAGCGGTGGGGGCTTCGCGTGCGGCGGTGGATGCCGGTTTTGTCGCCAATGATCTTCAGGTGGGCCAGACAGGCAAGGTGGTCGCACCGGATCTCTATATTGCAGTGGGTATTTCCGGGGCTATTCAGCATCTGGCCGGGATGAAGGATTCCAAGGTGATCGTGGCCATCAACAAGGATCCGGATGCGCCGATCTTCGAGGTGGCCGATTACGGCCTGGTCGCCGATCTGTTTGATGCCGTGCCCGAATTGCTGCAGAAACTGTAGCCGGGTACCGGCCCGTGCCGCTGGGCAGGGGCCGGGCTTTTTTTGTCAGTTGGCTGTAAGCCTGTGCTGTTTCTGCTAAATTTAAGCGCTTTCTGACGTGTGTTTCTGTTAGGTACAGCCTGCAGCCATTTTCTCGCGAGCGAGGTGCTTGTTTGATCAAGGTGTTGATAGCCGACGACCACGAGTTGGTGCGAACCGGACTCCGGCGCATGCTGGAGGATGTCGCCGGAATTGACGTTGTCGCTGCGGTCGGTAGCGGCGAGGAAGCGCTCGATTATTGCCGTCAATCGGCCCCGGACGTTGTGCTGATGGATCTGCATATGCCCGGTATCGGCGGTGCCGAAGCGACCCGCAAGATTTTGCAGCAGAATTCGGCGGTGCGTGTGCTGGCGGTAACGGTCTGCAACGATGGCCCGCTGCCATCGCGCTTGATGCAGCTCGGTGCGGCGGGCTATCTGACCAAGGGTGCTGAGCTCAAGGAAATGATCGATGCCATCAAGGCCGCTGCGGCCGGGCAGCGCTACCTGAGCCCTGAAATTGCACAGCAACTGGCCCTGCGTCAGTTCGATGGCGGTTGCACGCCCTTTGACCAGCTCTCGGATCGCGAAATGCAGATTGCGATGATGATCGTCAACTGTCAGAAAGTGCAGACGATCTCGGACAAACTCCATCTGAGCCCGAAAACCGTCAACAGTTATCGCTACCGGATCTTCGAGAAACTCGGCATCAGCTCCGATGTCGAACTCACCGTGCTGGCGGTGCGTTACAAGCTGCTGGATGAGCAGGGCGTCGGTTGATGCGTCGTCCGGCAGCAAATATGGCATCATGACGTTCTAGATTCTGCTGTACGTTGCCCATGACCGCTGATCAGTCCCCCCAAGGTGCAGCCCCTGCTGCTGCCACACAGCCCTTCGATGCAACCGGTTTTCTGCGCACAACCCCGGAACGGCCCGGGGTCTATCGCATGTACGATGGCGATGGGCTGCTGCTGTATGTGGGCAAGGCGAAAAACCTTAAAAAAAGGCTGTCGAGCTACTTTCGCAGCCGCAAGGACAGCATCAATACCGAAGCGCTGGTCAGTCGTATTCGCAGCATTGAAACACTGATCACCCACAGCGAAACCGAAGCGCTGCTGCTTGAACAGAATCTGATCAAGGCCCATCGTCCGCCCTACAATATTCTGCTGCGTGATGATAAGTCCTACCCCTATATCTATCTGTCCGGTGACCATGAATACCCTCGGCTGAGCTTTTACCGGGGGCGGCGTGGGCGTCAGCCGGGCCGCTATTTCGGCCCCTTTCCGGGCTCCCAGGCGGTGCGCGAAACCCTCAATCTGGTGCAGAAAATCTTCAAGGTGCGCCAGTGCGAAGACAGTATTTTCAGCAATCGTTCGCGCCCCTGCCTGCAGTACCAGATCAAGCGCTGTAAGGCGCCCTGTGTCGGTTATGTCTCCACCGACGAGTATGCTGAAGATGTGCAGCACAGCTGCCAGCTGCTGGCGGGTCAGAATGAGCAGGTGATGCGAGAACTGACTCAGGCCATGGAAGCCGCGTCGGCAGAATTGGCGTTTGAAAAGGCTGCCGAACTGCGTGATCAGATTGCCCAGGTGCGCCAGATTCAGGCCCAGCAGGTGGTCAGTGGCGATCAGGGGGAAGCCGATATCGTCGGCCTGGCCTCGGCCGGTGACCTGGTGGCCATCAGTATTCTGTTTGTGCGCGGTGGCCGCATGCTGGGCAGCAAGCAGTTCTTTCCCAAGGTGCGCCTGGGAGAAGGCGCTGCCGAGTTGCTCGAGTCGGTACTGGCCCAGTTTTACCTGCGCCTGGCTGATAAACGCGATTTTCCTCGCGAAGTACTGATTCCCGATTTTGGTCTTGATACCGCTGCGCTGCAGCAGGCGCTGAGTCAGACGGCCGGCTGGAAAATTGGTCTGCGTGCCCGCGTTCGAGGGGAGCGTCGGGGCTGGCAACGCCTGGCGCAGCAGAATGCCGAGCAGGCACTGTTGCGAAGACAGGGCGAAAGTCTGCATCAGCAGCAACGCTGGCAGCGTCTCGAGGCGGTGGTGGGTCAGGGCCCGATGCAGCGCATCGAGTGCTTTGATATTTCCCATACTCAGGGCGAAGCCACTGTTGCCAGCTGCGTTGTCTTTGGCCCGGAGGGCGCGGTGAAGGAGTCCTACCGGCGCTTCAATATCGAGGCAATCACCGGCGGGGATGATTATGCCGCGATGGCTCAGGCATTGGCCCGGCGATATCGTCATCTCTCCGAGAATATGGAGGGGGCTCCGGATCTGGTGCTGATCGACGGCGGACTGGGTCAGCTGGGAGCGGCCCGTCAGGCGCTGGATGCACTGGATGTGCAGGGGCTTTCTCTTTTGGGCGTGGCCAAAGGCGTGACGCGTAAACCGGGTCTTGAACGCCTGCTTCTGCCGGCGGGCGGCGAGCTCGAACTTGAAGGTAATGATCCCGCGCTGCTGCTGATCCAGCAGGTTCGCGACGAGGCACATCGTTTTGCCGTTACCGGGCACCGCGGGCGTCGCCAGAAAGCGCGCCAAAGCTCGGCGTTGGAAGATATTCCGGGTATTGGCGCCAAGCGGCGCTCGGCGCTGCTGCGCTATTTCGGCGGTCTGCAGGGCGTGCGTGCGGCGCCGGTGCAGGAACTGGCCCGAGTGCCTGGAATCAGCTCGCAACTGGCCCAGACAATCTACGATCGGCTGCACGGGTAAAGATTTGTTCACCGCATGGATAATAACTTCAGGATATAGTCCAATAGGTGATGATTATGGCCGGTCTTTGCGATCGGCTGCGGTATAAAGTGTTGTGAGGTGGTATGACCATTCCCAATTTTTTGACGTTGCTGCGTATTCTTTTTATTCCCGTTATTGTGTTGCTGGTCTATTTGCCATTTTCCTGGGCCAATTGGGCTGCCGCAGGCGTGTTTGCCCTGGCCGCTATTACCGACTGGTTCGATGGCTATCTTGCGCGGCGCTGGAACCAAACCACACCCTTTGGCGCCTTTCTCGATCCGGTTGCCGACAAGCTGATGGTAGCCACGGCGCTGGCGCTGCTGGTGGAACAATTTAGCTGCTGGTGGCTGAGCATTCCGGCGATCATCATTATTGGCCGTGAAATCGTGATCAGTGCGCTGCGTGAATGGATGGCCGAACTCGGCAAACGTACCAGCGTGGCGGTCAGTTACATCGGAAAACTGAAAACCGCGGCGCAGATGGGCGCGATTTTCTTTTTACTCCTCAGCGG
>CAYWUD010000272.1:0-3809 GCA_964461355.1 uncultured Pseudomonadales bacterium
CAGCGATGGCACAGAAGCGCTGACCGCTGACTGTGTCTCCTTTCTCATTGCGCGGACGCTGTCACCGCAGGCCTTTTTTGTGGGTTTCGGCGGGAAAAGCATTGAGGTCTGGTCATACGCCATGGCCGTCGGATAAAACCGAGTAGCAGCTTGGCTTTCTGGTTATCACCTGTTGACCTTGACCGATCCCGCCCGCATTGTGCGTGCCGCGCGCACGGCTCTGTGCCGGGCCGTTGGAACGCTGGCTGAGTCTGTCGTTCACAAGCCACATCTGCGCTAGCGCTCGATATGCTGGCCACTGCATTATGAGACGGCCACGGCACGGGCAATTCAGCCCCGGGCAGGCAATATTGCTGAGTGTGTATGCGATCAATGCGCCGAGCACCGGACAGTGCTGATACCTGACCCACCCCTGTACACCTGCCGCCGTTTGCTGCCCTACACTTAGGGGCACGCACATGCCCGCATGTTTGCTTCTCTTGTATCGGTAGTCGAGTGAGGTTAATCGCTACATTGAATGACCGTGTGCGCGCGTACCTGCGCCTGTTCCTGCTGTTGATGCTCCTCGGCCCGCTCGTGGGTTATGCCGAGAAAACAGCGCCGATTGCCATCAGTACCGGTGAATGGCCACCCTATACCGACGCGCAGCGTGCCGATGGCGGCCTGGCGCTGAAACTGGTGCGCGCCGCCTTTGCCGCCGAGGGGCTGAGCGTCGAGTTCGAGTGGATGCCCTGGCTCAGGGCCTATGAGTATGCGCTGAGCGGCAAGCGGCCCGCCACGGCGGTCTGGTACTACACCCGCGACCGGGCCGAACAGCTCGACTACAGCACACCGATTCTGCGCCACCACATCGTCATCTATCACCTCGCCAGTCTCGACTTCGACTGGCGCAGGCTCGAGGACCTGTCGCCCTATCGGATCGGTACCGTCCTCGGCTACAGCTACGGTGAGCCCTTCGACCTGGCCGCAGATCTTGGCATCGTACATGCCTATCCGGTTGTTGACGGCGTCCAGAACCTGCACAAGCTGCTGAACCATCGTATCGATCTGATGGTGGCCGAAGAAGGTCATTTTACCCGCCTGATCGAACAGCTTCCTGCCCAGGAACGCGCACGCATTCACCGGCACGTCCGACCGCTGACCCACCTGCACAGCTACCTGCTGTTCAGCCGCCGGCATCCTGCTGCCGGAGAACTCAAGGTCCGTTTTGACCGCGGGCTGGCGCGCTTGCGCGCTCAGGGCGATCTTGAGCGCTGGCTTGCCCCCCATCAGATCCCGGCGGCCCCGGACGATCGGCCTGTCTGCTCGGTGCCTAGCTGCGCGCCAGTACCGGAGCCAGTGCCCGCGCAATAAAATCCGGGGCCACCCGGGTGGGCTTGATACGCTGTTCAAACCAGAACGAGAGCGGCTGTTCGAAACCCACCCCGTGCATGTAGTTATACAGTGCCCGTGACAGGCCTGCGCCCAGCTGCTCGTGATCGGTTCCGACCGGATCGATAAAATCGAGATCGTTCTCGGCAAAGCCGGCGAAGGGGCGCGGTATCACCTGGATGCCGTAGGCATCGGGATTCTGACCGATCGGACTGTGAATGGTCAGGGCAAAACGGTGCCAGAACCCTGACTGGATGCAGCCGGCCTGCATCAGCTGGCGCACCATCTCCAGTGCATCGATGGTTTCCTGGGCCGTCTGCGTGGGAAAGCCGTACATCAGATAGGCGTGCACCAGAATGCCGGCGTCGCTGAAGCCTTTGGTGACGCGCGCTACCTGCTCGACACTGACGCCCTTTTGCATCAGCTGGAGCAGACGATCGGACGCAACCTCGAGGCCCCCGCTGACGGCAACGCAGCCCGAATCAGCGAGCAGCTGACAGCGTTCGGGGGTAAAGGACTTTTCAAAGCGGATATTGCCCCACCAGCTGATCACCACGCCGCGTTCAATCAGCTTTTCGGCCAGCGCAAACAGCAGCTTGGGCGGGGCCGCCTCGTCGACAAAATGAAACCCGGTCTGACCGGTAGCGGCCACAAGCGCCTCGATCCGATCCACCAGCAGGTCGGCACTGGCGGTTTCATAGCGTCCGATGTAATCGAGGCTGACATCGCAGAAGCTGCATTTTTTCCAGTAACAGCCATGGGCCAGGGTGAGCTTGTTCCAGCGCCCGTCACTCCAGATGCGGTGCATGGGGTTGAGCATTTCACACAGCGACAGGTAGCGATCGAGCGGCAGGCCGTCGTAACAGGGCGTGCCCACCGCATCATGGGGAATGTTAGGCGCATCGCCGGCGACATAGCGCACCGCTCCTGCATCCAGCACATAGGTACGACAGAGCTCGGCGCGCGAACGCTGCCCACACAGATGTTCCAGCAGCGCCTTCAGGGTGCGCTCACCGTCATCCAGACAGACGAAGTCCACCCATTTGAACAGGCGTGGATCACTCAGTCGACGCAGTTCGGTGTTCACAAAACCGCCACCGAGCGCAACCTGAACGCCCGGCCGGAGCTGCTTGCAGAGCCTTGCGATTTTCAGCGCGGCGAGCATGTTGCCGGGAAACGGGACGCTGATGGCGACCAGATCGGGCGCTTCTTCATCCAGATAGCAGGCCACCAGCTGCGCCAGCACCTGGTCGATCAGCCCTTCGGGCTCCTCGAGCGCGGCCGCCAGATCATCGAAGCTCGGATTGGCCTGCGCCAGACGCTCGCCATAGCGGGTGATCTGAAAATGCGGATCGACGCCCTGACCGATCACAGCCGCCAGATCATCAAGAAACAGCGTGGCCAGATACTTGGCCTTGTCCTGCACGCCGATCGCACCAAAAGCCCAGGTCAACGCATCACCGGCCACCTCTTCCATCTGATACAGCCGCTCGAAGCTTGGCCCCTCCGGCAGGAACTGGCGCCCGGCAATGCGCAGGGCCAGGCTTGGGTCCTTGCCCTGCAAAAAACGCAGCACCGGCCCGGTGATCTCAGCCAGACGGTCGAAATGGATCAGAAAGTGGTAGATCGCATCAGGCAGCTCATCGTCGTCAAAGTCGGCATAGTGATCTTCGACCGTATCGCGAATACGCGCGAGTCCTGCGGGGCTGAGCAGCTCGAGCAGCAGCTCGAGCGCCGGATCACGCTGGGCAACCGCATACCCCTGCTCCCGCAGAAATCCGGTCAGATAGGCACTGGCCGGATAGGGGGTGTTGAGCTGGGTCATCGGCGGGGTCAGCAGCAGGGTTTTCATCGGCGTACTCGATCGTGAATCTGGCCGCCACCATAACGCCCCGGGGGGCTATTGCAACCCCTGATCCCGGCTCCTGCCGGGCACTGCGCGCTAGCCGCAACCACGTAGGTACATCTGCTAGCGGAAAAAAACCGCCGTCTGACTAACATAAAAACCGCCAAGGGATCTGGTGGGTTGTCTTTGTGCCGTACTGCAACCGGGCCGGGATCGGTCACGCCGTTTTGTTACCTCAAGGAGACAACCGATGTTTTTAAGTCAGAATATCGAAGCGCGCAGCCATCAGATCAGCGGTGTACTGCTCACCAGCCTGCTGCTGGTGATGGCCACGTCGGTCGCTGGCGTTCTCGTTGGACTGATGGGGCTGGGACATGTCCTCGGCCTCTGGGTTGCCGTCAGCCTCTATTCTCTCAGCCTGCTTGGCCGTTTCGAGCGCTGGCAGCAACGCCTGCCCCTGCAGCTCGGCTTTACCCTGGCGGTTCAGTCGATGGCCCTGTTGATCGGCCTGAGCTAACCGCATTTATTAATAAAGCCCTGCAAGCCACTGTTTCAGCAGTAAAAAAGCCGCGTACCGCGGCTTTTTTCGCAC
>CAYWUD010000273.1:0-3791 GCA_964461355.1 uncultured Pseudomonadales bacterium
CCAGATTATAACAATTCCATGGCTTTGAAAAATTCCTCTGTGATATTAGAGAGTGGCACATATAAGTATATGGTTGAGTTCTATAATCCAAACCTGATATACGCATTTTATTTGTATAAAGATGGCGAGAGAGTTGATACAAAATGGTATAGCAAAGAGGCTTTTTATGAGTTTGTACCAGAGCAGCCTGGAGAATACTCTGTAAAATATTTTGCCGTAAAAGATACCGCTACAGACCCGAGTGCAGACTTATCAGAAGCCAAGGTCTTTGGCATGTTCGTGGAAAAAGTAGTTATTGAGTAGTTGGAATATATTTGTCCCTGAAGTTAATCTGTGATACCACTGATAAAGGACGGAGCCACCTCCTTAGGGCAGGTTCATAAAATTAAGGGGCGAGGTCAGCAACTTATGGTTGCTGGAATTACGAAAGTTTGGTTTGTTGATGGTGAGAAATTGGGAATCTCCTTCTCTGATGATGGAGTTGATGAGGGTATTCTAGAGCTTGCATCTGGCTGTATAACCACAGTAGATATTCAAGATAACTATCTGTACTGGAAGTATTCTTCCTCTCTATTCGGAGACTCTTGATTTTGCCACAACCCCAGAGGGTGATATCTTTTATCAAGATATGGCAAGTGGGCTCTATTACACAACAACAGAGTGGTTGGAAAATCAGGAGGTATCTACAAGAATGGTAACTTCTGAAATTCCAGGAACAGCCACAGCAAAAGGTCGAGTTCTTACGGATATTCCTTTTGAGATTCTCAAAACAGTAAAAGCAGGTGATCTCATAACAGGCCCAGGGATACCAGAAAATACAAGAGTCTTAGATGTGTCTGATAGTGCAATATCTATTTCAGAGGAGATTACCCAAGATGAAATTTCCTTTACCCTTGAATATAAACGTCCAAAAATTAATAACGAGTTTTATACAGAGGATATGTATGATCGACGGATAGAGTTAGGCCAAAGGGGATTACTTGTGACAGATGCCCAAAATAGGGTGATGCACAACGTAATTCAGGAGCTTGGGGATAGTGAATATGGAGGGCATATCTACTCCGCAACGGGGTTATTTTATTACGACTTAGTGGCAGGAGTAAATCCTATTACAGGGATACCTAAGGGGCGATATATCTATGAGATATGTCCATATAGCAGAGTTTCCATTACTGGGATAGGAGATTGCACAGAGTTTGTCAGGGTATTAAAGATTGGAGAGATAGAGCCTATAGAGGTGGATGTAGACTGTAGAGTCCAACTCAGGTTATTAGCAAAATTAGGATAGGTATATGGTAGAAAAGAAAACAATAGGGGTGACGCAACTTATTATTACCGATGAGGATCACACCCTTGTGCCTGTGGAAGGTGTAAATTACGATGTAAAAAATATTGGAACTATGAGTATAAATCTCAGATTACCAGAAAAAAATGTGGAACTGGAAAGCGGGGTAGTGGCACAGGTAGTGAATGGTGAAATTGCCAATTTTATTGGTGGTGAACTTAGTTCTCTTCGGGTAAAAGTCAATAGTATAGAGAGTTTTGATGGAAAGGGATCAGTTGATTTTAGCGGTACCAGTATTACTGGAGTGAAATCAATAGAAGCTCAGTCTTATATCGGGAATACCCTAGAAGTTGGTTCTTTTTCAGCTACTACTGGCAAGGTAAATCAGTTAACCATAGGTACACAGGCTGTTACACCAGGGAAATTTCTACCCATCGGATATACTCATATTAGGATACCAGGGACACCCTCTCCTGCAAATCTATTTGGAGGAGTATGGAGAAAAGTTCAGATGGATGGAGCCTTTTTGCGGCTAGATGGTGGGAATGCAAAGTCTTTCACTAGTTCTGGCAAGAATTACTGGGATAAAGGACATATGAACTCTATTAAACAGAATGATGCCATTCGGAATATTACTGGGAAAATTCCTATTACAGATATGGGAAACGAGAATTTCTATGGAGGTGCTTTTTCTGGAAGCTTTCGTATAAATCGTCGGTTTTATGATAAATCTACAGGGTATCTATTTCAGGGAGATAATGGATATTTTGATGCGTCAAGGGTAGTTCCTACGGCAAATGAGAATAGACCAGTAAATATTACAATCGAAATATATATAAAAACAGGATATTAGGAGGACAGTATGATAGAAAGGAAAACAATATCGGTAACACAATTAATTATAGCAGACGAGAATGTAGAGCTTACAACGGTAGAGGGTATTAACTACGATGTAAAAAATAGCTCTACCGAAGAGATTATTTTGAACCTTAATGGGAAAGATATAACTCTAGAGAGTGGTGTTGTAGCACAGGTGGTTGATGGGGAAATTGCCCATTATATTGGAGGAGAAATAAGTACCGTTAGGCTTAATGCTGGTGAGGTGAATTCAGGTAAGTTGCGACTTACTGATGACGGTGATCTCCACACCTCTGCAGATCAGGCAGTGCTTCAGATAGGTACCGATCAAGCATACAACATGAAGTTTGATGGTAATCAGATATCGTGCTTTGTTAATGGTCAGCCAACAATGCTCTTCCTGCAAGGTTCTGACAATAAAGGTGGAGTTCAAGTAGATGGTATGCTTCGTGTCTATGATGGAGAGGTTATTACTCCTAAAGTAGAAGCAGATATGGTTCGTATTCACTCACAGGATGATGTTTCTGAAACATCGACCAAGCACCCACTGCAGATAGGGCGTAGCGATGGCTATAACATACGTATTGATAACAATGAAATTATGGGTCTAATTAACGGTAAGCTTCAAACGGTTTGGTTCCCTTCGGGAATTGTCATGAGCGCAAATTCTAAGGCCGAGAAGGATTTTGAAGTGAGAGGGAAGCTAACAGCAACCAGCTCCAGCAATGTTATTTATGGAGCAAGAGCTAATTAGGAGGCTATATGTCATTTAGAAAAGGTGAGCTGATCACGGCGAGTAAATTAAATAGCATAGGAAAATCACAAGAATTTTATAAATGGCAGGAGTTTGACTATAATCATACATACTGGACGACTCACAGCACAGGAGAGGTTTATATTAGACAGCCAAACGGCAAAATGGTAGACTACTATTTTAAAAACTACTCAAAACCTACAGGAGGTAGGCTAGAAGTTGCTTTACAAAAAAAAGAGAATGGCGCATGGAGAGATAAGGATAAAATTAAGGCTTCACTCAATGGAAGACATGAAGGGACATGGTCATCATACGGAACTGGATACTACCGTGTGATTGTATGGGGTCGTGGAGGAGCTTCTATGAAGTGGCACTGGGGTGTGAGAGATGCACAGAGAGGGAGGCGTTTGCGCTATTTTAGTGGGTTACCTCGAAATTCAACGTACTCAGTAGGGGTGTTACTTACTGCAGGGGTGTTAAACACAGGGAAAGTTGGAACTTTTTAATAGGTGAAGAATTTATTTCTCTGTGATTTCTTTCAGCATACCCAAGGTGTTACTGACACTGAGCCTACTTGACTTTATCCTGTTATAGAGTAGACTTTTGCTTATGGAAAATAATCCTAAAGAATCTCAACCTGCTTATGTGAGAGATGTAGATGGGTTCTCTACAAAAGAAATTTTACATATCCCTATTGCCAATGTAACAATGCAAGAAACCGTTACAATTGTGGAAAAAGCTATTACTCATAATACGAAACCTATTCAACATGTAGTGGTAAATGCTGGTAAAATTGTGGCAATGCAACATGATGAAATGTTGCGTAACTCTGTTCTTTCTGCAGATATTATTAATGCTGATGGTCAGGCTGTAGTATGGGCTGCCAAATTTCTT
>CAYWUD010000274.1:0-3776 GCA_964461355.1 uncultured Pseudomonadales bacterium
CACATCATCGATCAGCTCGTCGGCGAGCTTGATGCCCTTTTCCTTGCAGGTTGCCGTCAGCTCTTCGGTAAGCTTCTCAACTTCCGGCTCCAGCAGATCGCCCGGTCGGCAGGTGATCGCTTCGCCGCCATCCAGCACACGTGCCTGCAGCTCGGCATCAAAGGCCGCCGGCGCTGCGCCGTATTCGCCCTTCAGGATCGCCTGGGTTTCCTTGGAAATGGACTTGTAACGCTCACCGGTCAGCACGTTCAGTACCGCCTGGGTACCGACGATCTGGGACGTCGGAGTGACCAGCGGAATGTAACCGAGGTCCTTGCGCACACGCGGGATTTCCGCCAGTACTTCGTCGAACTTGTCGGCAGCACCCTGCTCCTTGAGCTGGTTTTCCATGTTGGTCAGCATGCCGCCCGGCACCTGAGCAACCAGGATGCGCGAATCGGTACCGCGCAGGCTACCTTCGAACTGGGCGTACTTCTTGCGGATCTCGCGGAAGTAAGCCGCAATTTCTTCAATCAGCCCCAGGTTCAAGCCGGTGTCACGCTCGGTGCCGGCCAGCGCCGCAACCACGGATTCGGTCGCGCTGTGGCCGTAGGTCATGGACATGGAGGAGATCGCAGTATCAACACGGTCGATACCCGCTTCCACGGCCTTGAGGATGGTCATGTCGGACAGACCGGAGGTCGCGTGGGCGTGCAGCTGCACCTCGAGATCGGTCTGTGCCTTCAGGCGACTCACCAGCTCGAAGGCGTCGGACGGCGTCAGGATGCCAGACATATCCTTGATCGCCAGGGAGTCAGCGCCCAGATCTTCGATCTGCTTGGCCAGGGACACCCAGTTTTCCAGGGTATGGACCGGGCTCTTGGTGTAGGAGATGGTGCCCTGAGCGTGACCGCCAACCTTCTTCACCGCCTGCAGCGCACGCTGCAGGTTGCGCGGATCGTTCATCGCGTCGAAGACACGGAACACTTCCACGCCGTTGGCGTAGGCGCGCTCGACAAATTTATCGACCACATCATCGGCGTAATGACGGTAGCCCAGCAGATTCTGACCACGCAGCAGCATCTGCTGAGGGGTCTTGGGCATCAGTTTTTTCAGTTCGCGAATACGTACCCAGGGATCTTCGCCCAAAAAACGGATACAGGAATCGAACGTAGCACCACCCCAGGACTCCAGGGACCAGTAGCCGACCTGATCAAGCTTTTCAGCGATCGGCAGCATATCGTCCAGGCGCAGTCGGGTGGCAAACAGGGACTGATGCGCGTCACGCAGGACGACATCGGTAATACCTAGTGGCTTTTTGGCGTCAGTCATGGGTTGGAAGCCCCTTAAGTGCAACACAGTCTGAAAATTGGCGTGTCTTGTTATTACTTACGGCGTGCTCGGTGCTGGTTGATCGCTTCTTGGATCACCGCGAGCAGGACCGGATCACTGGCCGGGTCGGCACCGGCTGCAGCCTTCTTGGCCTTGCGGGCCGGCTGGGCAACCGGAGCAGGCTCGTATTTGCGTACCAGGGCCGACATCAGACCGGTGGAAACCACCAGCAAGGCCAGAAACACAAATACAAAGCCCATACCGAACAGCATCAGGTCGACGCCCTCGCTCATCAGCTGGGACATGCGTCAGTTCCTTCGTGTTAGCGGCCGCAACGGGCGGCCTAATTGTGTATTGAGCTGTTATAAAAAAATCGTTGGATGCAGGGCCCTGGGAGATGCGGACAGCAAAACGCCATCGTAAACGACAGATACAGGGCCGGGCTAAAATAACCCGATTACTGGCGTACCGCAATAATCTGCATCTATTCCCCTATTGCTTTTCACTTCTAGCTGAGCAATAAAGGGCGGTTTGTCCGCCACAACCCTGTAACTCTAGCTGTTTTTCCGCTGTAGGTTCCCCAATGCAACTTGTCCTGGCACCGATGGAAGGCGTTGCCGATGCCATCATGCGCGAGCTGTTAACCGAGCTTGGCGCACTGGATCTGTGTGTCTCCGAATTCATCCGCGTCAGCAACACCCTGCTGCCGGCACACGTCTTCTATAAAAGCTGCCCCGAGCTGCGCAATCACGGCCGCACCGCCTCGGGTACGCCGGTCCGGGTTCAGCTGCTGGGGCATGACGCCCAGCTACTGGCCGAAAACGCAGCACGCGCCTGTGAACTCGGTGCGCCCAGCCTCGATCTCAATTTCGGCTGTCCAGCCAAGGCGGTCACCCGCCATAACGGGGGCGCTGCGCTCCTGTCCGATCCGGAAAAGATGGCCCGCATCGTCAGCAGTGTACGCCGCGCACTGCCGCGGCAGACCCACCTCAGCGTCAAGATCCGCCTTGGCGTCGAGCGCCGCGACAGCTGCCTGGAACTGGCCAACGCCATTGAAAGCGCCGGAGCCGACAGCCTGATCGTGCATGCACGCAGCAAGGCCGATGGCTACCGCCCTCCGGCCTACTGGGAGTGGCTGCCGCGCATCCGCGAGCAGTGCAGCCTGCCACTGATGGTCAATGGCGAGATCTGGACCGTGGAAGACTACTGGCGCTGTCGTGAAATCAGCGGCTGCGATCAGGTGATGATCGGGCGCGGCGTCTTGCGCAACCCCTTCCTGCCACTGGAGATTCGTCACAGCAGCCCGGGACAGGCCGCCACACCTACCGGCTGGAGCGCCTGTCAGCAGCTGCTGCTGCGTTTTTTCCAGCGCTGCCTGGAGCAGGTCAATGACCGCTACACCTGCGACCGGGTCAAACAGTGGTTGAGCCAACTGAGAAAACAGCACGTTGAAGCGGCCGCGCTGTTCGAACAGCTCAAACGCATTGAGGACATCGAAACCTTCAGGGCACAGCTGTACGCCGGGGTTCCTGCCACCTAAGGGCGGTATCTTAGGGGCTCGGACAGTAAAAGCACAGTCGACAGCGATGCCAAGCTGACATAGTGCTTACAAAAAAGCAGACAGAGCGGCATACCCTGTCGACAGCGATCCGCCTAACGCTGCAGCCACTGCGTTAGTCGCCCGCTTTGGGCCAGACTCTTGACCGTATCGACCACGGCCTGAGTCTGGCTGTCGACCTCAAGGTTGACCCAATCGCCCACCTCAAGGTCACTGAAGGTGGTGATCTTCAGGGTTTCGGGAATCAGATAGACGCAAAACCGCTCACCCACCTCTTCACTGACGGTCAGACTGCAGCCGTTCAGCGCCACATACCCCTTCGGCAACACATAGTCGCGCCACGCTTCGGGCAGTTCAAAATGGATCACCCGGTTGTTTTCCGGCGTTTCAACAGCCGCCACCCGGACCTTGGTATGGATATGGCCGGATAACAGATGGCCACCGATTTCCGAGTCAAAACGCGCGGCCCGCTCCACATTGACCTGATCACCGACCGCCAGGGTGCCCAGATTGGTCAGCCGCAGCGTCTCCATCATCATCTCGAAGGCAACCCGGTCCTCCTCGATCGCCACCACTGTCAGGCAGGTGCCGTTCAGCGCCACACTGGCTCCCGGCACCAGCCCTTCAAGCAGCGCCTTGGGAAAACGCAGGCTGATCCGATGCAACTGGGGACGGGCTTCAATCGCCACAACGGGCAGGGCGGTCTGAACAATACCGGTAAACATGAAGAATTCCTTAGCCTGATCAACAGCAATCGACAAAGGAGCCACCCTAGGCCAAAGGCCCTGAGCACGCAACCACGACCCCGGCCCACAGGCACGGTTTGTTATTACTTTGAGTTCAATAAAAGCATCGTTTACTTACTAAGCGTCATAAACATTGCCTATAGTGAGGGGAACTGCAGACG
>CAYWUD010000275.1:0-3776 GCA_964461355.1 uncultured Pseudomonadales bacterium
ATCGAACAGCTCTGCGAACCCGGTAGCGGACTGATCAACGAAGATGCGGCCGGTCACAACGATTTTGGTGCCTGGGTCATCGATGGCGCCACCGGACTCAGCGGACGCACCCTGACCCCGAGCCCAACGGATTCCCACTGGTACAGCCAGTGGTGGCAGCGGTATTTTCATCGTCATCTCGATGATGGGCAGCCCTTGTCGATGCTCTGTGCTGAAGGCATCGCACGCGTTGCCCGGGAGTATCATGATCAATGGCCCGAGGCCACGCCCGAAGATTATCCTTCGGCGGCCGGGGCTCTGGCCCGCTTCAGCGGCGATCATCTTGAGTACCAGATTTTCGGCGATGCCGTGCTGATTCTCCGCGATGAGCAGGGTGTACAGGTTATTCGCGATACCAGCCTGAATCGACTGGACGATCATGTACTCAGCCGCATGCATCGGCTGATGAACGTCGAAGGGCACAGCCATGCGCAGGCACGGCACCATCTGTTACCGCAGCTCAAACGTAACCGTGCATTGAAAAACAGGCCTGAAGGGTACTGGACGCTCGAATTCAGTGTGGCGGCCGCGCAGCACGGGCTGCAGGGGCGCTACCGGCCAAGCGGACGCATGCAGGCGCTGCTGCTGACCGATGGACTGTCGATCCTGCTCGACAGCTTTCAGTACTGCACCGCCGAGGAGCTGTTGGACTGGGTCGCCGGGCAGGGATTACGGCCAGTGTACGAGCGGGTACGTCAGCTTGAATCCTCCGACCCCGAGATGCAGGCATGGGCGCGGTTCAAGCACTCGGACGATGCCTCTGGCCTGTTTTTTGAAGCCTGCCTCCACTGAACAGCAGAGAAAAAAAACCCGCCGGAGCGGGTTTTTTTATCTGTGCACACCGTTACAGCGTGGCTTCTTTCACTTCCTTGGTGTCCTCGAACTCCGATTGCGTGGCACGCTTGGGCAGTGCCATATGCAATACGGCGTAACCTACCAGCGCTGCGGTCAGTGATGCGGTAAGGATACCAAGCTTGACGTGGCCGATCACTTCCGGATCGTTGAAGGCCAGTTCGCAGACAAACAGCGCCATGGTAAAGCCGATACCGGCAAGCAGGCTCACGCCATACAGCTGTTTCCAGTTCACGCCTTCAGGCAGTTCGCCAAGACCGAGCTTGACTACGGTCCAGGACGCCAGGAAGACGCCGATCTGCTTGCCTACGAAAAGCCCCAGGAACACACCCAGTGCCGGCGCTTCATGCAATACGTTGAGGACGTTGTCGTCGACGGTTACACCGGCGTTGGCAAAGGCGAACAGCGGCAGAATGCAGAACGCCTGTACCGGAGTCAGTACGTGTTCGAAGAATACACCCGGCGGACGCATGTCACCGATGCGGTGATGCATCTTCACCACCAGATCCAGGTGCTCGTGCTCATGGATCAGCGAATGAGAGGAGACTTCAAGCTCACGCATACGCTGCAGATCCTTGCCTGCATTTTCGAGGAAGTGCCCGGGATCAACCCAGCCCCGAACCGGCAGCAGGAATGCAATTAGAATCCCGGAAACAGTCGAGTGAATACCGGAGTAGTAGATGCTCAGCCAGGCGATCAGGATCAGCAGAGCATAGATGCCGATATTGCGCATGCGGCGTACATTGCACAGCCACAGCAGGAACAGGGCAATCGCGGCAACCAGGAGACCGCTGACGTGCAGGTCCGAGGTATAGAAGAAGGCGATAACCATGACCGCGCCCAGGTCATCGGCGATGGCCAGAGCAGCCAGGAAGACCTTCAGGCCGATCGGCACGCGCTTGCCGAACAGCGAGAGTACACCGAGTGCAAAGGCGATATCGGTAGCCATCGGTACCCCCCAACCGGCAGCGGCCGGACCTTCGGGGTTGAGGCTGAAATAGATCAGTGCAGGCACGACCATACCGCCCAGTGCACCGGCAACAGGCAGGGCAGCCTTGCGCAGATCGGAGAGACGACCGACAACCATTTCGCGCTTGATCTCAAGACCGACGACGAAGAAGAACACGGCCATCAGCGCGTCGTTGATCCAGTGCTGCATCGACAGGCTCAGGGTATAGCCGTTGAAGCTCAGACTGAAGGGAATATGGATAAGGTGAAAATAGCTTTCGGCCCAGGGCGAATTGGCCCAGAGCAGCGCCAGAATGGTACAGGCCAGCAGAATGACACTGCCGGATATTTCGGACTGAATAAAGCGCTCAAGCAGCCCACGCTTGTAGGGTGCCTGTGCCACCATTGAATCATCCATAAAAATACCTTTGTGTGAAACTTGGTTATTGCATTTTTTAATGGGGCACAAACTACCAGCGCACAGAGAAGCTGACAATTGCTTTAAGGCAAACAAATCGTGGCAAGTACGGTTTCAGGCTGTATTTGACCGAGACATGACTGCGATCCCACACAATTTGGCGCTCTGCATGAAAAATTATTCATTAAAAAAGGCCCGCATGGCAGGCCTTTTAAGGGTGATGTTTGGTTAGGCGAACTCGCTCACCGCACTGGGTGTACCCGGTGTGCGCCCTGTATAGAGTGAGATCAGCACGCAGATGAGCGCGATCAGCGCCATCAGGGCGGCGACCATGGGGGTCTGGAACAGGCCCAGCTGTTTGGTGACCAGCCCGCCACAGGCGGCACCTAAGGCGATGCCAAGCTGAATGGCGGAAATGTTAAAGCCGATACTGACATCAATCCGGCCCGGATCACGCAGGATCAGATAGTTCTGAACCACGGGGCCGATACCCCAGACGATCAGCGTCCATACCGACAGCCCAAGGGCCAGCGCCCAGGCGCTGTCACCGGCACAGGCGACAGCCAGAGAAGAGAGAAAGAACAGGCCCGGCACGACCCAGAAAGCGCGTTTGGGCCCCAGAGAATCGGCGAGCAAGCCACCGAGATAGCTGCCGAAGATTCCGATGACGCCCAACACCATATAACTCAGTGCGATCTGTTCGGCATTAAGATGAAAGCGCTCACCCAGATAAGGGGTGAGGTAGCCAAAAAGTGCAAAGTAGCTGCCCATCACCAGGATGGTGACCAGCTGTGCAAACAGCAGCGTCGGCCGTCTGCAGTAATTGGCATAGGCCTTCAGTGGCAGGGCTCCGGTTGGCTCGAGTCGGGGCAGGGCATACAGGGCGATGACCAGCAGAACCAGTGCAGTCAGTGCAACCAGTACGAATGCCAGTCGCCAGCTGCCGATCCAGATTCCTGCCGGAATTCCCAGCACCAGTGAGGCGCTGATTCCCATCACCACTGTGCCAAGAGCGCGCCCGCGGTAAGCACCGGGAACCAGTCGGGTAGCGATGGTTGTTGCCAGCATGCAGATCAGCGCACAGCTGGCCGCCTGCAAAATGCGAGCAATGAACAGCAGGCTGTAGTTCGGCGCGAGGCCGCCCATCAGGTTGGCAACAAAATAGGTTGCCAATGCAACGAGCAGGAGTTTGCGTCGCTCCCAGTTGGCGCAGAGCACAATCAGAATGGGCGCAGACAGGCCAAAGGTCAGTGAAAAAATACTGGTCAGCTGTCCGGCAGCGGCCACGGAAACGTCAAGCGATTGCGCTACGGGCGACAGCATGCCGATCATCAGGTTTTCATCAAAACCGGACATAAAGGCAACCAGTGCCAGAAGGTAGATGCGGTAGTTCATCGGCGTTTTCCTCCGGCATGTAGGGGGAAGACGGTAGATAAACACCCGGCCAGGGGGAAATCGGGTGGTAGAAAGGCTAGTGCGAGCACCATCGGCAAGTCCTCAGTAAGAGATAGAGAGAACA
>CAYWUD010000276.1:0-3760 GCA_964461355.1 uncultured Pseudomonadales bacterium
TAGCGGACGGGCTCCCGGTTTGAGGGCTCGGGTAAAGAATGCATTGAAGGAGGGATAGGCGCTCAGATCTTCCTCGAGAGCATCATGCATGTCGATCTGATAGCGCTTGGCAAACCAGCGAATAAAGCGGTTCTTGACCGTCGGGTTCTCACAGTCGGCCAGCCAGTGGGCGGCACGTGAGATCCAGTGGTGTGGCAAGGGGTACTGGCTTAAGGCGAAGAGTTTTCCGTTCACGTCGTCTGTTCCTGCAGATAGGGCCTTAAGCGACCGGGGTGTCCGGATGGTTGCCCCATTCTGACCAGGAGCCATCATAGGCCCGGACGCGGGGGTAGCCGAGAATCTTGGCCGCCAGATAGGTAAACCCGGACCGGTGATGCGTCTGGCAGTGGGTGATGATCTCCTTGTCGGGAGTGATACCCAGCTGCTCAAGCGTCCTGGCAAGATCCAGGCGCAGGCGCAGATGACGTGCGGGATCCATGCCTGCGGTCCACTCGAAGTTGATTGCCCCCGGAATATGGCCCCCTTTGTCGGCCAGCACCTTTTCGCCGGTGTATTCGGCTGGCGAGCGGGCGTCCCAGACCACGATTTCATCGTGATCCAGATGCTGATGCACGTAGTCTAGTGTTGCGCGTACGTCGGGGTTTTTCAGTTCAAAGTCGAGATGACTGAATTCGCGCGCCTGACCGAGGCCGGTTTCCAGCGGATAACCTTCGGCGCGCCAGGCGTGCAGTCCGCCATTAAGGTAGCTGTAGTGTTCGATGCCCAAGAGGTCCAGGGTCCAGATCAGTCGTCCGGCCCAGCCGCCGCCTTCATCGTCGTAGACCACCAGATGCTGCTGGCCGGTATAACCCAGGAGCTCGAATGCTTCGGCCAGTTGATCAAGCTCCGGCAGCTTGCCGATTGCCGGGCGTTCGCCACAGATCAGCTTGGCTGGCGGCAGGTGCAAGGCTCCGGGAATATGACCTTCCAGATGGTTGTTCTGATTGCTCAGATCAACAATCAGTACGTTGGAGTCATCCAGAAGGGGTAGCAGCTGCTCGGGTTCAAGCAGCAGAGGTAGATCTAGCGGCTGAGTCATGTGGCTCAGGAGCTCCCTGTTGGTTCACGTTTTCGTCGATTGTACGGGAGCTCGTGCGCCTTGGGCAGGGGCTTTTCTCTGGCTGAGCTGCTGCAGAGCCCATTCGAAGTCCTGCATCAGGGTGTGAAACAGGCGGATTTCCTGGGCCTGAAAGCCCTTGTCGCTGTCGCCACGATCAAGGTACAGCACGGCGATGGCGCGCTGATTGTGGAACAGCGAGCGAAATAGACACTCGCCTTCGGAGACCTTGGCGCGAAAATAGCCCGGCAGTTTATTCCACAGGGCATGGCCTCTGTGCAGGTGCAGTTCACGTGGCTTTTCTACCAGCTTGTTGAACAAGCTGGGGCGGCTCAGGCCAATCGGTACGCGAACCGGCTCCTGATCCGCCAGTGCATACTGGGGCAGCAGCATATTGCGATCATGATGCGGCAGCCAGAGCGTGACATGCTCGGCGCCAAGGCCGTGGTGCAGGCCATCGAGCAGCAGCTCGATCAGCTGTTTGAAGGTGTTCGGCGGTGCCTGGCGCAGCTGGTGGTGTACCTGTTTCACCCGATCAAGATCACGCGCCAGACGCTGATGTGTGGTCAGGGGTTTGCTGGTTTCGACCTCAGGGGTATCAGGTTGCCAGTAGCTGCTGTTTTGTCCGGGCCATTGGCACAGCAGGCGGGCAGCCGGTCCCGGACCGAACTGTGGATACTGATGGCTGATATTGAGGGCCAGTTGCTTGAGGCGCAGCTCCACCTGATCCGGACTCTGTTTCAGCCAAGCGGCGGCAAGACGAATCAGTCGTTGGCTCTGGCGACTGTACCAGCAGTAATCGAGTTCATCGATCAGAAGGTTGGCGAGTAGCACGGCGCCTGCGCTGTGTTGGCGAAGGACGTTCAGCTCGCGGCTGTCTTCGGTCAGATCGAGATAATGGCTTCTGCGTAATCCGGCCGGTGTATTCGGGGCGCACAGGGGCAGGCGGCTGGCCGCAATCCAGTCGCGTTTTTTTAGCCGGCGCCAGGCAAGAAACTCGTCGCGTGATATCCGCGGGGCTTCCTTCAGTGCCGGCAGCAGGCGCCCGAGCTGCCAGCTGTCGCTGCCCAGAAGACGGTATTCCTTGCTCAGGCCGCTGGGCACAAAGTGTTCCCCGGCTTTGTGCTGGAGTCCTTCCAGTTGCGTTGGAGCGGCCAGTGCCGCGAGCCAGCGGGAGCTGCGGTGGAACAGCGCACGCCAGTAGACGCCGCGCTGCTGAGTCAGGCGCAGTTCATCACTGAGATACTGGGCCCATTCCGCTGCCCAGAGGCTGTTGCTGACCACACGCTGAAATTCAGGGGTCGCCCCGCCTTCGGGAAAGACCGGCAGAGCGCGCAGAAGGCTGGCGCAGTTGTCGAGCCCGAGCATCGAGATGGCATGACCGGGATCTACGATCGGCCTGGAATCGAGTTCGTAGCGGTTGATTTCACAGAACAGGTGCAGGCAGATCAGAGGGTGGTCGACGACCTGTTCGCCAATACGCACGGCCGTGCTGTTGGGATCGCCCAGCTGACGTAGCAGGGCTGTACGGTCATCGCGGAAAACCGGCAGCTTGAGCTTGCTCAGGCGTCGTTGCCAGCGCTGGGCTTGGTCTGATGCGGTAACTCTGTCCATACTCAATTAAACGAGCTCTGCTTCCTATTTCGCATGTTGCGCATGTAACCGGGCTATTTTCTCACGAAAGCATAGACAACGCCGCATTTAAACGGCCGGGGCCGAGGTAACTGGATGTTAAAGCTGCTGGGATTTCTGATCGTGATCTTGAGTGTCGGCGTTGGTTACGTCTTGTCGCACGGCAAGCTGATGGCCCTGTGGCAGCCGTTTGAAATTCTGATTATCTGTGGTGCCGCCATCGGTGCCTTCTGTATTGCCAACCCGTGGGATGTACAGAAAGCCGTATTGCGCGAAATTCCGGCCCTGTTCTGGCACAAGCCCCATGGCGGGGCCTTTTTCATGCAGTTGCTGGGACTGATATATGAGCTGCTCAATAAAAGCCGTCGCGAGGGCATGATGGCGATCGAAGCCGATCTTGATGAGCCGCGCCAGAGTGATCTGTTTCGTCGTTTTCCCGCCATTGTGCGAAACGATTATCTGACCGACTTTATCGCCGATTACCTGCGTCTGATGGCTTCGGGCAACATGGCGGCCCATGAGCTCGAAGCCCTGTTTGATATGGAGGTCGAAACCCGGATGGAAGAGTTACAGCGTCCGGCTCATGCGCTGGGGCGCGTCGCGGATGCCTTGCCCGGTTTCGGTATTGTGGCGGCGGTGCTCGGGATCGTGATTACCATGCAGTCGATGGGCGGGCCGCCGGATCAGCTGGGCCTGCACGTGGCGGCGGCGCTCGTCGGGACCTTTATCGGGATTCTGCTGGCGTATGGTTTTGTAGGGCCATTAAGCCAGGCTCTGGAGAGTCGTGCGCATGAGGAGATCAATGCCTGTGAATGTGTGAAGGCCTGCCTGGTGGCGGCGCAGGGCGGCATGCCGCCGGCGCTGGCGGTGGAGTTCGGGCGCAAGACACTCTTTTCCAGCGTGCGGCCGAGTTTTCAGGCGCTTGAGCGTCATCTGCGGGGACGTTGAGTGATGGCGCAGCACAAGGAACAGTCAATCGTTATACGCCGGGTGACTAAGAAGTATGAGGCGCACCACGGCGGTTCGTGGAAG
>CAYWUD010000277.1:0-3754 GCA_964461355.1 uncultured Pseudomonadales bacterium
GGGTGCGGCCCCCCAACCCCCCGGCGGTGTTCGCGCCCCCCCCCAGCCCCGGCCCCCCCCGGGCGGGGCACCCCCCCCTCCCCCCCCCGCCGGCGGTGGCGCCCGGCAGCGAGCCACGCCCGCTCAGCAGCCGCGAGGACAACGCCGTGATCGTAGCCGTGGTCGGGCAGAATCTCGGCAAGCTCAGTCGCTGTCTGCAACCGCGTGAAGTCCAGCAACTGCTGGATATCCAGCTGCACGCGCTGGAAGCAGGCGCACGCCTGTATGGCGGACGCCTCAATTACAGCAGCGAAGGCAACAGCTTTATCGCCTTTGCCGAATCCGCGCATGCGGATTACCGCTTTCGCGCCATCTGCTGCACCCTGCTGCTGCGCACCCTGCTGGCAGAAGTGCCGGTACATGCGCCCGCGCGCCTGCACTTCGGTTTTGGCCTGGCCCTGTCAGAGACCGACCAGCCGCTCTGGCCTGCCTCGACCCACCCGGCACTGCACTGCTGCGCCAGCAGCGAAGCGCTGGGGCTGGCCAGCCACGCCGGGCAGGACGGCATCAGCCTGAGCGAACACCTGCAGCAACAGCTGGCACCCGAGCTAAGCGAACAGCTCGAAACCGAGCCCAATGATGGCGGCGCCGAGCTGCTGGGACTGCACGGTCATTACGCCACGCTGCTGGAACATCAGCTCGATCATCTGCTGACGCAGCTGCGCGGCGATGCGACGTCCCACCACGAACAACCCGCCTGAGCGCTACAGCGCCTTGGCCCCTACTAAAAAGCCGGCGTCAGACGCCGGCTTTTTAGTATTCACCCGATAACCTATTCGTCGTTCAACGGCCCAAGTGCATCAACGCGCTGGAAACCGCGCGGCAGCTTGTTGCCCCGTCGGCCACGCTCACCCCGGTAGTGCTCAAGGTCCGCAGCCTTCAGGCTCAGGGTTCGCTTGCCCGACTGCAGCCGCAGTCCGTCATCGGCACCGATGACTGCGGCACCGACGACAAACTCGAGACGGTCGGCGGCTCGGGCACTGGCAATACTGATCAGCTTGTTGCCCTTGCCCTTGGCCATCACCGGCAGCTCGGCCAGCGGGAACAGCAGCAGCCGGCCCTCATTGGTCACCACCGCCACCTGCGGCTGATCCACCGCTGGTACAGCAATCGGCGCCAGCACCCGCGCATTGCGCGGCAGGCTGAGCAACGCCTTGCCGGACTTGTTCTTCGCCACCAGCTGATCGAGCGTGGTGACAAAACCATACCCGGCATCACTGGCCAGCAGCAGCATCTGATCCGCTTCACCGAGCAGCAGCGCTTCGAAGGTTTCACCGGCACTCGGATTCAGACGCCCGGTGACCGGTTCGCCCTGCCCCCGCGCAGAGGGCAGGGTATGCGTCACCAGACTGTAGGCCCGCCCGCCCGAATCGATCAGAATACTGGTCTGATTGCTCTTGCCGCGGGCATGCAGGTGGTAGCCGTCACCGGACTTGTAACTGAGCCCGGCCGGGTCCAGATCGTGGCCCTTGGCGCAGCGGATCCAGCCCTTCTTCGACAGCACCACGGTCACCGGCTCACTGCTCAGCAGCTCGGTTTCATCCAGCGCCTGCGCTCCGGCACGGGCGACGATCGGTGAACGGCGCTCATCACCGTAGGTTTCGGCATCGGCCTGGATCTCCTTTTTCACCAGCGTTTTCATGCGCCGCTCGGAGGAGAGGGTCAGCTCGAGCTTGTCACGCTCCTTGGCCAGTTCGTCCTGCTCGCCCCGAATCCGCATCTCCTCCAGGCGCGCCAGATGACGCAGCTTGAGTTCCAGAATCGCTTCGGCCTGCTTGTCCGACAGAGCGAAGCGACGCATCAGCTCGGCCTTGGGCTGATCCTCGGTGCGAATGATCTCGATCACTTCATCGATATTGAGGAAGGCGATCAGCAGGCCTTCAAGGATATGCAGGCGCGCCAGCACCTTGTCGAGGCGATGCTGCAGCCGCCGGCGCACGGTCTGGGTACGAAATTCGAGCCACTCGCAAAGGAAGCGGTCGAGCGACTTCACCTGCGGCCGCCCGTCGACCCCGATCACGTTCATGTTGACGCGGTAGCTGCGTTCAAGGTCGGTGGTGGCAAAGAGGTGCTGCATCACCTGTTCGCAGTCGACCCGATTCGAGCGCGGCACGATCACCAGCCGGGTCGGATTCTCATGGTCCGATTCATCACGCAGATCGGCCACCATCGGCAGCTTTTTCTTCTGCATCTGCTCGGCGATCTGCTCGAGCACCTTGGCCCCGGATACCTGATGCGGCAGTGCGGTGATGACGATATCGCCATCCTCGAGGCGATAGACGGCGCGCATTCTGAGCGAACCCTTGCCGCTGCGGTACAGCTTGAGCAGCTCCTCGCGCGGCGTGATCAGCTCCGCGTCGGTGGGAAAGTCCGGCCCCTGGATATACGTGCACAGTTCCTCGACCCCGGCACCGGGGTTATCCAGCAGATGCACACAGGCGGCGGCCACTTCCTTGAGGTTGTGCGGCGGGATATCGGTCGCCATCCCCACCGCAATCCCGGTGGTGCCATTGAGCAGCAGGTTCGGCAGGCGCGCCGGCAACACCTTGGGCTCATCCAGGGTGCCGTCGAAGTTCGGCAGCCAGTCGACGGTGCCCTGCCCCAGCTCGGAGAGCAGCACCTCCGAATAGCGATCCAGGCGCGCCTCGGTATAACGCATGGCGGCAAAGGACTTGGGGTCATCCGCCGAGCCCCAGTTGCCCTGGCCGTCCACCAGCGGGTAGCGGTAGGAGAAAGGCTGAGCCATCAAGACCATCGCTTCGTAACAGGCGCTATCGCCGTGGGGATGGTATTTACCCAGCACGTCACCGACCGTACGTGCCGACTTCTTGTGCTTGGCACTGGCCTTCAGGCCGAGCTCGCTCATCGCATACAGGATGCGCCGCTGCACCGGTTTCATGCCGTCGCCGATATGCGGCAGGGCACGATCCAGAATCACGTACATGGAGTAATTGAGGTAGGCATTTTCGGTGTAGCGCTGCAGCGACTGGCGCTCGACACCGTCCTCACTGATCTCGATCTGATCGGTCATATACACTCGAAGGGGTTTCTGCGGGGCACATAAAAGCTCGGCGTACTATGCCATAGCCAACCGTAGCCTGCATGGTAACGGCCACCAAAAAAAGCCCGCCAGGGCGGGCTTTGGGGTTGCAGGTGAGCTGCTAGACCTTGAAACGGCTGATACCGCTGCCCAGATGCCCGATCTCGCGCGCCAGATCGTTGGACAGCACGCCGGTGCGCTGGGCGCTGTTACTGACCATTCCGGCAATATCGTTGATATTGATGGTCTTGGCGTTGATCTCCTCGGAAACCGTGCGCTGTTCCTCGACCGCACTGGCAATCTGGATATTCATCTGGGTAATGGTGTCGATATCGGTCACGATCCGCTCCAGTGCCGCCGCGGCCTCCTCGGCCCCACTGGCACAGTTCTGCGCCCGGGCACGACTGCTTTGCAGCGCCCCCAGCACCCGCTGACTGACCCCCTGCAGCTGTTCGATCATGGTGCCGATTTCACCGGTGGCCTCCTGAGTCCGCTGGGCCAGGGTTCGTACCTCGTCGGCCACCACGGCAAATCCGCGCCCCTGCTCACCGGCCCGTGCCGCCTCGATCGCCGCATTCAGCGCCAGCAGATTGGTCTGTTCGGCGATACCGCTGATCACGCCGAGAATGTTCTCGATGTTGTTGCTGTAGGTCGCCAGCTGGTCACCCACCTCTT
>CAYWUD010000278.1:0-3709 GCA_964461355.1 uncultured Pseudomonadales bacterium
GGCATCATCCTCAGTACCGAACTGGACGGCACCGCCGAGAAGATCCTGTTCGCTGCCGGCCAGCCGGTCGAGGCAGGCGCCTTGCTGCTGCAGCAGGATGATTCGGTGGAACAGGCGGAGCTGAAAAGTTTCCAGGCCCAGCTCCATCTGGCTCGAACCAACTTTGAACGCGATCGCTCCCTGTTTGCCAAGAAGGCGATCAGTCAGAACACCCTCGACACCTCCAAGAGCCGCCTGGACGAAGCAAACGCTGCGGTGGAAAAGACCCAGGCCACCATCGCCAAAAAAGCGATTCGCGCCCCCTTCGCGGGACGCCTCGGCATCAGTCAGGTCGACCCCGGTCAGTACCTCAAGGCCGGCGACCCGATTGTGCCACTGATGGATACCCAGTCACTGAAGGTCGATTTCAACCTGCCGGGCCAGGACTACCCGAACCTGTACGTCGAACAGCCGCTGGAGATCCAGGTTGATGCCTATCCCGAGCAGCGCTTCCCCGGCAAGATCAGTGCTTTGGATGCCCGTGTCGATCCCAACACCCGCAACCTGCTGGTCCGCGCCGTCCTGCCCAACAGCGACGCGCGTCTGGTGCCGGGCATGTTCGCCGACATCAAGATCTTCGCCCGTGATGAAATCGAGGTCATCGCCGTGCCGCAGACCGCAATCAGCTACTCCCTGTATGGCGATTCTGTGTTCGTGCTGACCCCGACCGAAGACACCGAGGGTGATGCCGGTCCGGTATACAACGTCGAGCGGGTCTACGTGGAGGTGGGACAGCATCAGGATGACCTTGTGGCCGTCTCCGGTATCGAGGCGGGCCAGCAGGTGGTGACCTCCGGGCAGCTGAAGCTGACCAACGGCACCCGCGTGGTGATCAGCAACAACCTCTGAGCGAGCCTTCGATGCATTTTACTGACCTCTTCATCCGCCGCCCGGTACTGGCCACGGTCGTCAGTCTGCTGATCGTGCTGCTGGGCCTGAACGCTCTGAACAACCTGCAGATTCGCCAGTATCCCGAACTCGAGGATGCCGTCATTCGCGTCAGCACCGCCTACCCCGGTGCAAACGCCGAACTGATTCAGGGCTTTATTACCACCCCGCTGCAGCAGTCGGTCGCCGGCGCCGAAGGGATCGACTACATCAAGTCGAGCAGCCAGCAGAACAGTTCCAGCATCGAGGCCCACATCAAGCTTGGCTACGACGCCAACGCGGCACTGACCGAAATCATGGCCAAGGTGGCCGAGGTCAAGAACCAGCTGCCCAGCGAAGCCAATGATCCGGTGATCAGCAAGGAGTCGGGCAAGGGCACCGCACTGCTCTACATGAGTTTCTACAGCGAAACCATGGGCAACGAACAGATCACCGATTATCTGACCCGCGCGGTGCAGCCGAAGCTTTCGACCCTCGAGGGGGTGGCTGAAGCCGAGATTCTGGGCAAGAAAACCTTCGCCATGCGGATCTGGCTCGATCCGGTACGGATGGCGGCCTTTGGCGTGACCACCACCGAGGTCAACCAGGCGCTGCTGGCCAACAACTATCAGTCGGCGGCCGGTCAGGTAAAGGGCACCTATACGGTCACCAGCGTCAACGCACGTACCGATCTGCACGATGCCGAAGCCTTTGCCAACCTGGTGGTGCAAAGCCGCGGCGACACCCTGATTCGTCTGCGTGATGTGGCCAGCGTCGAGCTCGCCGCCGAAACCTACGACAGCTACGTCACCTTCAACGGTATCCCCTCGGTCTATATCGGCATCAACGCCACCCCTTCGGCCAATCCGCTGGAAGTGATCGAAAAAGTGCGTGCGGTGATGCCCGAGATCAAGCGTCAGCTTCCCGGGCCGCTGCAGGCCGATATCGTCTATGACGCCACCGAATACATCGAGGCCTCGATCGACGAGGTGATCACCACCCTCGGCGAAGCCACCCTGATCGTGGTGATCGTGGTGTTCCTGTTCCTCGGCTCGCTGCGTTCGGTGATCGTGCCGGTGATTGCGATCCCGCTGTCACTGGTCGGTGTACTGTTCCTGATGCTGCAGCTCGGTTATTCGATCAACCTGCTGACCCTGCTGGCGATGGTGCTGGCGATCGGACTGGTGGTCGATGATGCGATCGTGGTAGTGGAAAACATCCACCGCCATATCGAGGAAGGCAAATCGCCGCTGGCCGCAGCCCTTGAGGGCGCGCGCGAGATCGCCATTCCGGTGGTCTCGATGACCCTGACCCTGGCGGCGGTCTACGCCCCGATCGGTTTTATGGGCGGGCTCACCGGCGCGCTGTTCAGCGAATTTGCCTTTACTCTGGCCGGCGCCGTACTGATTTCAGGGATTGTCGCGCTGACCCTGTCTCCGATGATGTGCTCGAAACTGCTGCGCCATACCGAGCCCGGCGGCCTGGCCGACTGGCTCGACCGCCAGTTCGATCGCCTGCACCTGCGCTACCGCGCCCTGCTCGATGCCAGCCTCAATTACCGTCCGGTCACCCTGCTGTTCACCGCGGCGATCCTGCTGGCGATTCCGGGCCTGTTCCTGCTGACCCAGCAGGAACTCGAGCCCAAGGAAGATCAGAGCATTATCTTTATCTCCGCGAGCAGCCCGCAGTACGCCAACCTCGATTACATGAACCGCAACACCGAGGCGTTGAACGATATCTACCGCGAGTTCCCCGAATTTCTGCGCGGCTTTCAGATCAACGGTGCCGGCACGGTACAAAGCGCCTTCGGCGGCATGCAGCTCAAACCCTGGGATCAGCGCGAACGCTCCCAGCTCGAGCTGACCCCGATCGTGCAGCAGCGGATCAACAGCATTCCGGGGCTGCAGATCTTTGCCTTCGACATGCCTTCGCTGCCCGGTGCCGGCGGTGGACTGCCGGTGGAGTTCATTCTGAGCACCACCCTCGATTACCAGACTCTGTTCCAGGTCACCGAAGATCTGGCACAAGCGGCGCGCCAGAGCGGCATGTTCGCCATGGTCAAGAACGAGCTGCAGTTCAACAACCCCGAAGTGGTGCTCAAGATCGACCGTAACAAGGCGGCGCAGCTCGGCGTTTCGATGAGCGATATCGGCCAGACACTGGCGACCATGCTCGGCGAAAACGACCTCAACCGGTTCAGTATCAACGGCCGCAGCTACAAGGTGATTCCGCAGACCGACCGCAAATACCGCGCCAGCAAGGAGTGGCTCAAACGCTACTATGTGCGCTCCTCGACCGGCGAACTGGTACCGCTCGCGGCCGTCACCCGCATCAGCCGCGAGACCCGCCCCAACAGCCTGACCCAGTTCCAGCAGCTGAACTCGGCCAAGCTGGTCGCGGTGCCGATGGTACCGCTGGGTACCGCGCTTGATTTTCTCAATGCCAAGGCCCGCGAAATCGCCCCGAAAGGCTTTAGCATCGATTACGAAGGTCAGTCGCGTCAGCTGATCGAGGAAGGCAGCGCACTGGTGTTCACCTTCCTGATTTCGCTGATCGTGATCTATCTGGTGCTGGCGGCTCAGTTCGAAAGCTTCCGCGATCCCTGGATCATTCTGATCTCGGTGCCGCTGTCGATCTTCGGCGCCCTCGTTCCTCTGACCCTCGGGGTCGGTGGTGCCAACCTCAATATCTATACCCAGGTGGGACTGGTCACCCTGATCGGCCTGATCTCCAAGCACGGCATTCTGATCGTCGAGTTTGCCAATCAGCTGCAGGCCGAACGTGGTCTCGGTATCCGCGAGGC
>CAYWUD010000279.1:0-3692 GCA_964461355.1 uncultured Pseudomonadales bacterium
TTGCCGTTGGCCCTGCGTCCGGGCATGACCATCGGTGCCATCAACTTCGAGCAGCTTTCCAGCCCGGCGCTGCGCCCGTACAACAAGCGCGCGGATGCCAAGTACCGTGACCAGCGGGGTGCGCTGGCCAGCCGGATCAACCAAGACGCGCCGTGAGCGCGCTGATTCTGCTCTTCGTGGCGGGCCGTCTGGCCGCCACGCTGCTTCCTCTCTCCTCCGAACTGCTGCTGCTGGCGCTGTTGCACCAGGGGCACGCGCCGCTGGCCGTCTGGCTGGCGGCGACCCTGGGCAATGTGCTGGGGGCGCTGATCAACTGGTATCTCGGTGGCTATCTCTGTCGGTTCGTGGATCGGCGCTGGTTTCCGGTGAGTGCCGCGCAGCTCGAATCGGCGCGCCGGCGGTTTCAACGGCTGGGGCTGTGGTCTTTACTGTTAGCATGGGTGCCGGTAATCGGCGACCCGTTGACGGTGTTGGCCGGGGTCCTCAGAGTACCGGTCAACGTATTCATGACGCTGATGCTGCTGGCCAAAGGGGGGCGCTATGCGCTGGTCATCTTCTTGGCCGTTTGGGGCTGGCAGTAGGCAGTAGCGTCCTAGTCACGAGGAGAGAACCATGACCGATAAAGATCGGCCCGCTGCAGCGGAGCTTGAGCCGCTGGTCTGGGGAGAGTACAGCGCTGCGGAGATCATGACCGCACAGTTGCAGACGGTGCCCCATGACTGGACCGTGGAACAGTTGGCGACCTTCCTGATCGATCACAGTATTTCCGGAGCGCCGGTTGTCGATGAGGGCGGCCTGCTGGCCGGCGTGGTGAGTCTGACCGATATCGTGCGCCACAGCTGCGAGCAGAGCCTCGACCTTGGCGGGCGCAGCGAGTCATTTTATGCCAGCGTCACCGATCGGGTGCTGGCACCGGAGGAGGCGCGTGCCTTTCGTGAATCGGTCGACAGCCAGGCGCTGGTTGCCGATATCATGACGCCCGTGGTCTTTGAGGTGACGCCCGATACCTCGCTGCTGCAGGTAGCCGAGGCGATGGTACGCGGCAAGATACACCGCGTGCTGGTTACCGAAGACAACAAGCTCCTGGGTATCATCACGGCGCTGGATCTTCTGCGCCTGCAGTGTCTGCGCTAGCGCGTGCAGAGGACACATACAACAACGGGCTCCTGTGGAGCCCGTTGTCATTTGAAATGGGTTGGGTCAGTGATCAGAAGGGTTCATTGATACGTACTTGGCCAACGCCGACATCGCGGGCGACCTGAGTAGCGGTATCGACGCTGTGGAACAGGCGGATATGACCGTTCTCGTTGGTCAGAATCATGTGTCCGCCGTGGGTATCGTGAAAGTCCAGCTGCCAGCCGTTGCCTTCACTGCAGGGTTCTATAACCGCTTCGCTGAGTTTTCCTGCTTCCTGCATCCACTGCACTTCCCTCAGTCTCATGGTGACCACCTCTTTGCCTTCGCTCGGTTGATTGTCCAGGTATGACTGGGTGTAACTGCTACCCGCGCGCCTATTTTGACCACAAAACAGCCAGTAAGTACATATCCGTAGGCATGTTTTTGGTAAAAAATCCGATAACGACCTGCTGTGTTCTGCAAACCGTCATCTTTTTGAGTTAAGCAGGCGCGGCTGAGGCCTCCATTGCTCCAGATCTATATTTGCGCACGGTAGGGGGCGATGACCGGAGGCAGGTTGGCGCTGATCTGACGGTAGATGAAGTTGCGCAGCCAGCGGTGGCCGGGATCCTCGTTAAAGCGCTGGTGCCACAGCAGCAGGTAGCTGACAGGCGGCAGTTTCAGCGGCAGTGGCAGCAGTTGCACGGGGTAGTGCTGCAGGGCCAGATAACCGAACAGGCTGTTGGCGGTGAAGGCCAGATCGCTGTTGCAGCAGATACTCAGCGCGGCATGGAATGACGGCACGCGCGCCACTTTGCGCCGGGTTCGGCGCTGCTGTTCGAGCTCCAGATCGAGCATCCACAGCTCCTTGCCCTCGTTGATCGCCTGTACGTGGCCAACTTCGAGATAGGCGCTGAGGCTCCAGGGGCGCGCCAGTGCGGGATGTCCCTGGCGCAGGATCACGACCTGATGGTCATCGGTCAACGGCAGATGCTCGGTGCCCTTGGGCAGGTCCGTCAACTTGCGCTTGCTCTGCGCCATCTGTTCGCGGCGTCCGATCGCCAGATCCAGCTGGCCGAGCTCGAGCTGTTCGGCGCTCTGGGCATCCCAGAACGGGAAGTCAAAGCTGAGCCCGGGCGCGGCCTCGAGCAGGGAGGCAAAGTAGTAGGGCAGAAAGAGCGCATGGGCGTTATCGATACAGGCGATATTGAAATGCCGCTCGGAGCGCTGCGGATTGAAGACCGGCGGTTCGATCTGCTGGCCCAGCTGCATCAGCAGTGGCCCCAGGTGTTGTTGCAGGATCTCGGCGCGCGGTGTCGGGACCAGACCATGACGACTGCGCACAAAGAGCGGGTCATCGAACATCTCGCGCAGGCGCGCCAGGCTTTTGCTGATGGCCGACTGGGTCAGGTGCAGGCGGATTGCCGAGCGACTGACACTCTGCTCTTCCAGCAGTACCTGCAGGCAGGTCAGAAGATTGAGATCGAGCCGGGCCAGTTGTTCAAGACGCACAAGATATTCCTGCTGTTCATGTTAATGCTGACGATATTTCGTTTTTGCTCATATTGCAAAGCCAGTACAGTGCGCGCACTACGTAGAAACCGCTTCCGGGTAGCGCTGCCCGTTGGCTTTTGCACGTTGATGGAGAGTGAAGTAATGGCACGTCAGGCCACCCGTTTGTTACCGGTATTGTTGTTACTGGTTCTGTTCAGTCCTCTGGGGATTGATATCTATCTGCCCTCGCTGCCGGAAATGGCGGTCTACTTCAACACCAGCCCGGCGCTGGTGCAGTACAGCCTGAGTATTTTCCTGCTGTCGATGGGGCTCGGTCAGTTGCTGGTGGGACCGATGGTCGACCGTTTCGGTCGTCGTCCGGTCGCGCTCTGGGGGATCTGCCTTTATGCGGTCTGCGCGTTGCTGGCCACTCAGGCGCCGCGCATTGAAAGTCTGCTGGGTCTTCGTTTTATTCAGGGATTCGGTGCCTGCAGCGCAACCGTTGTGGCCTACGCAGTAGTACGGGATCGTTTTGCGCCTGCAGAAGGGGCCAGAATGCTCAGTTATCTTAACGGCAGCCTCAATGTGGCGCCGGCGCTGGCACCGCTGATCGGCGGGCTTCTGGCAGTGCAGTTCGGCTGGCAGGCCTGTTTCTGGTTCCTGGTGGTGTTTGCCATTCCGGTCTGGCTGATGGTCTGGTTCGGTCTGCCCGAAACCCGCCCCGAGCTCAAGGGGGTCGACTACAGTCAGCCTCAGGTCAGTGCGCTGCGCCGCTACCGGGAAATTCTCGCCGATGCCGATTTTCGCTTTTACAGCAGCTGCTGCTTTGCTGCGATGGCGATCATCATTACCTTTGTGTCCTTTGCGCCGATCGTGCTCAGAAGTGAACTGGGGCTGGGTGAAACCGAATTTGCAACCCTGTTCGGCATGAACGCACTGGCCAACATGCTGGCGAGTTTTATGGCACCGCTGCTGATTCGCAAGCTGGGCCGCCATGGCTGTGTGTTGCTCGGACTCGGAATGATGCTCTGCGGCGGTGCGATCATGCTGATCGAATACCTGCTGGCCGGTCCTTCAGCCTG
>CAYWUD010000280.1:0-3669 GCA_964461355.1 uncultured Pseudomonadales bacterium
GCTGCGTACCCTGCGCCAGCATGCCCGCAAGACACCCTTTATCGTGGTCTCCGGAGCCGGAGTGATGAACGATGTGGTCGAAGCCCTGCGTCTGGGCGCCAGTGACTATATCGTCAAGCCGATTGTGGATCTGGAGGTGCTTGAGCACTCGATCAATCGTGCTCTGGCCAGTGCCCGCCTGGAGCGGGAAAACCGTCAGTATCGCGAAAGCCTCGAGAAGGCGATTGCCGAGCTCGAAGAAAGTCTGGAAGAGCTGCGTGCCGATCACAAGGCGGGGCGTCAGGTGCAGAAAAAGATGCTGCCGCCGACGCCGTTTTCGGTGGGCGAGTACGAACTGCACCATCATATCTGGCCATCTCTGTATTTAAGTGGCGATTTTGCCGACTATTTCCGTGTCGGTGAGCACCGTTTTGCCTTCTATCTGGCCGATGTGTCCGGGCATGGCGCCTCCTCGGCCTTTGTGACCGTCCTGCTCAAACACATGTCGATGGAGCTTCGGCGCGACTATCTGCGGCGCACGCGCCTGCGCCTGCGCCCGTCCGATATGCTTGGCTATATTAACAAGGGTTTACTTAATACCGATTTGGGCAAGCATGTCACCATGTTTGGTGGTATCGTCGACCTTCGAAAAAACAGCCTGACCTACGCCTTTGGCGGGCACTTTCCGATGCCGGTTTTCAGTACGCCTGAAGGTACCCGCTATCTCGAAGGGCGTGGGTTGCCGGTCGGTCTTTTTGCCGACGCCCAGTATGAAGATCACAGCATTCAGCTGCCGCACAAGTTCTCTCTGACCACCTTCTCCGACGGTATCCTCGAGGTACTGCCGCAGAAAGAACTGCGCGCCAAGGAAGCCTACCTGCTCGAGCTGATCGAGCAGGCCGGCGGAACCTGCGACCTGCTGCGCCAGCGACTGAAGCTCGATCAGCTAGAGGACGCACCCGACGATATTGCGATGTTGGTGCTGTCCCGGAACATTCCATGAGTACCGGTAAAATTCAGTATGCCGTCGTCGACGGCAGCTACATTCTCAAGTTTGTCGGCGATGTGCGCCTGACACTGTGCTCTGCGCTGGATGCCTTTGCCGCGCAGATGTTTGCCGATCCGGCTTTCAATCAGGTCATCATCGACCTTGCCGAAACTGACAATATCGACAGTACCTCGCTGGGTCTGCTGGCCAAGATCTCCATCCATTCCCAGCAGGCGTTCGACACCAAGCCGACCATCGTCTCGCCGCGCGAGGATATCACCCGCATTCTGCTCAGCATGGGCTTCGATCAGGTCTTTCATCTGGTGGCCGAACCGCAGGAGCTCAAGGCCTGTCTGGAAGAACTCACCTGCGAGGGTTGCAGCGAAGAGGTGGCGCGCGAGAAGGTACTCGAGGCACACCGGATTCTGATGGGTCTTAACGAACAGAACCGTCTGGCGTTTCAGGATCTGATGCGTGCTCTGGAGGCCGACAGCGGTCGCTAGCGTCCATACCACAAAAAAAGCCCGCCAGCAGGCGGGCTTTTTTTTATGGGCTTTTGCTCAGTGGCGCAGTGCCTGGAGGCGCTGACCGAGTTGCTGCTCGAGCGTGATCTGATCCTTGGTGAAGTTGCGGATACCCTCGGCCAGTTTCTCCGTAGCCATCGCATCTTCGTTCAGCGCCCAGCGGAAGTCCGCTTCATTCAGGCGCACACAGGGGTCCTGAGAGATCGGCCGGCTGGCATCCAGGTGGCGTACGAGCGGCGTGTCACAGTCCTTGAGCTGGCCCAGCAGGTCGGGGCTGATGGTGAGGCGATCGCAACCGGCCAGCTGACGGATCTGATCGGCACTGCGAAAGCTCGCGCCCATCACCACGGTATTGAAACCGTGCTGCTTGTAGTAGTTGAAGATACGGCTGACCGAACGTACGCCGGGGTCTTCGGCCGGCGGATAGCCCGCAACCCCCTCGGCTTTTTTGTACCAGTCGAAGATTCGTCCGACAAACGGAGAGATCAGGTAGGCGCCGGCATCGGCGGCGGCCTGAGCCTGGGCAAAGGAAAACAGCAGGGTCAGGTTGCAGTTGATGCCGCGGCGTTCGAGTTCGGCACAGGCGGCGATCCCTTCCCAGGTTGCCGCGATCTTGATCAGCACTCGTTCGGCAGCCACGCCTTCGGCGGCATACAGTGCCATCAGCTGTTCGGCGCGGGCGATGGTCGCATCCCGGTCGAAGGAGAGGCGGGCATCGACTTCGGTGGAGATGCGGCCAGGAATCAGCTCCAGAATCTCGCGGCCGATCTTCACCGCTAAGAGGTCGGCGCAGTGACCGATCTGCGCCGCGTGGCTGCCGCCGCGGCCAAAGGCCTGATCGGCGGCCTGGGCCAGCAGCGGCTGATACTGTGCCTGTGCGGCGGCTTTCAGAACCAGCGAGGGGTTGGTGGTGGCATCGACAGGTTGAAACTGCTTGATCGCCTCGATATCGCCGGTGTCGGCGACCACCTGGGTGAATTGGCTCAGTTGTTCCAGTTGATTGGGCATCGGGCTTCCTGTTTACGGCGGTTTCGGCGGCATTCCACTGCGCGCGCTTTTCTCCTTTGTATACAGATGCGTGCGGTCTTGCAATGGGCGATAAAAGAGATGCATCAGAACCGTGTGGGCCCGTATAATTCGCTGTTTTTTATTATAAAAACGGAGAAAAAAATGGTAATTACTTATAAATCCCCCCTCTGGCTCGGTGCTCTGGCACTGTCGGCCAGTCTGATGCTGAGCGGCTGTGACAACAGCCAGAGCAACCAAGGTACTCAGTCAAGTGCTGCCCCCGAAACCACACAGACGGCAGAGACCCCCGAAGCTGCCCAAACGGCACCGGTCAGCAGCTATCGCCTGCTGGATGTGGCCGAGGCTGCCGCCCTTCTGGGCGAAGGCGCTCGCGCCGTGGATGCCCGTGACAGCAATGCCTTCAATGGCTGGGCTCTGGAAAATGAAGCGCGTGGCGGTCACCTGCCGGGTGCTACCAGCCTTGATCTGGCCTGGGTCGAGCACAAGCTCGAAGGTGTTGAAGCGCTGGTTCAGGCCAAGGGCCTGATCGGTCCGGACCTCTTGGTCTATGGCTACAGCCGCGCACAGGCCGAGCAACTGGCCGACTGGCTGGTCAGTCAGGGCGTGGCCGCCGACAAGATCCGCATTCTGGCCGATTTTGCCGCCTGGAGTGCCGACACCCAGCAGCCGCTGGAGGCGCTGCCGCGCTATCAGGAGCTGGTGCATGCACGCTGGCTTGAGGCTGCGCTCAAGAGCGAACAGCCGCCGAAGCTGATCGAGGTTTCCTGGGGCGCCGGTGATGACTACAAAAAAGCGCATATCCCCGGTGCCGTGCATATGAACACCGACTGGATCGAGGCCGAGCCGCTGTGGAACAAGCGCGCCGATGACGAGCTGGTCGCGACCATGCTCAAACTCGGTGTCAGTGTCGATACCCCGGTGGTGGTCTATGGCGCCGACAGCACGCCGCCGGCCCGTGCGCTGGTGATCATGAAGTACCTGGGCGTGAAGGATGTGCGTCTGCTGAACGGCGGTCTGGCCGCCTGGCAGCGTGCCGGTCTGCCGGTGGTCGAGGGTGAAGAACTGCCCGAGCCGATCGCGGCCTTTGGTGTTGAAGCGCCAGCCGCCCCCGAGGTGATCATCTCGACCGAACGGGCCAAGGAACTGCTG
>CAYWUD010000281.1:0-3640 GCA_964461355.1 uncultured Pseudomonadales bacterium
CTTGCGCGATCAGACGGTCGATCGCGATCTCTACGCTTGTGTCGCTCCGGTCGATACGGTTTGTGCGATCAGCATGCTGACGGCGATCTCTGCACTTATTTCTGGCGCAGTTCGATGCCGGTCTGTGCGATCAGCTTGGTGGCGATCTCTTCAATGGAGTGGTGGGTGGTGTTGATAAAGGGCACCCCTTCATGGCGCATCCGTTTTTCCACTTCCTGCAGCTCGTAGGCGCATTGCTGCGGCGAGCTGTACCGGCTGTTAGGGCGGCGCTCGTGGCGGATCGCGGCCAGCCGGTCGGTGTCGATGGTCAGGCCGAAGAGCTTGTGTTTGTGTTCCTTGAGCAGTTTCGGCAGGCCGGTGCCGTGTTCGAGGTCTTCCTCGGTGATCGGGTAGTTGGCCGCGCGGATACCGAACTGCAGGGCCAGATACAGGCAGGTGGGGGTCTTGCCGCAGCGCGAGACGCCGATCAGGATGACATCGGCCTTGTCGTAATGGCGGGTGCGCGCGCCATCGTCGTTGTCGAGGGCAAAATGTACCGCTTCGATGCGCTGGTTGTACTTGCTGTTGTCGACGATCGCGCGCTTTTTGCCGATTCGCTGTACCGAGTGGGTGTGCAGCTCGTCTTCCAGCGGGCCGAGGTAGGACTGGAACAGATCCATCATCATCGCGTTGCTGCTGGCCACGATGCGTCGCAGCTGCTGATCGATAATGGTGCTGAAGATCAGGGGCTGGATTCTGTGTTCGTCGGCAAAACGGTTGATCTCGGCCACCACGGATTCGGCTTTTTCCACCGTGTCGGTATAGGGCAGGGTAATGTGCTCGAACTCGATTTCATCAAACTGGGCCAACAGGCTCTGGCCAAAGGATTCGGCAGTAATGCCGGTGCCATCGGAGATAAAAAAGACGGTGCGTTTCATGGTGCAGTGTTCCGGCTGGTGGCTCGAAGCGGGTGTCAGAAGGTCGGAAGCTCGATATTAGCGTACTTGTCGCCGTTTTTTCTTGGTTTTCCGGGGTATGGGGCGGAGTGATTTTCGACTATAGTATGCGCGGTTTACGGAAGCAGTAGCGTGGCGCCCGCCCAGGATGGCATCTTTCGGCCTGCCCGGCTCGCCGTAAACGCAATTATTCCAATCCGGGCACATGCCCCCCTGTCAGTGGCTCCCCGCCCTGTTATAGATTCGGAGACAGCACCTTGGAACAGTACGTCGTTTCCTTAGAGCATCTGGGCAAAGATGACGTTGAACACGTAGGCGGCAAGAACGCCTCTCTGGGCGAGTTGATCAGCAACCTGGCCAATGCCGGTGTAACTGTACCCGGCGGTTTCGCAACCACCGCCTATGCATACCGGGAATTTCTGGAAGAAAGTGGCCTGAACGAGCGCATCCACAAGGTGCTCGACGAACTGGATGTCGATGATGTCAATGCGCTGGCCGAAGCCGGTGCCAAGATCCGTCAGTGGGTGATCGATCAGCCGTTCCAGCAGGCGCTCGAAGATGCCGTGGCCAAGGCGTTTACCGAACTCAAGGCGGGCAACGAGAACCTGGCGGTAGCGGTACGTTCTTCCGCCACCGCAGAAGACCTGCCGGACGCTTCCTTCGCCGGTCAGCAGGAAACCTTCCTGAACATTCGTGGCCTTGAGAACGTCAAGGTTGCCATCAAGGAAGTATTCGCATCTCTCTTCAACGACCGTGCCATTTCCTACCGTGTGCACCAGGGTTTCGATCACCGTCAGGTGGCCCTGTCTGCCGGTATTCAGAAGATGGTACGCAGTGAAACCGGCGCCAGCGGTGTGATGTTCACCCTGGATACCGAGTCCGGTTTCCGTGACGCCGTATTCATTACTGCCGCCTACGGTCTGGGCGAGACCGTGGTACAGGGCGCGGTAAACCCGGACGAGTTCTACGTCCACAAGCCGACTCTGGCCGCCGGCCGTCCGGCGATCCTGCGCCGTAACCTCGGTGGCAAGGCGATCAAGATGATCTACACCAACGATGCGTCTGCGGGCCGTTCCGTAGCCACCGTCGATGTAGAAAAAGCCGAGCGCATGCGTTTTTGTATCACCGATGCCGAAGTTCAGGAGCTGGCTCAGCAGGCGGTGATCATCGAGAAACACTATGGCTGCCCGATGGATGTCGAGTGGGCCAAAGACGGTGACGACGGCAAGCTGTACATCGTGCAGGCGCGTCCGGAAACCGTACAGAGCCGTAGCCAGGTGATGGAGCGTTACCTGCTGCAGGAACGCGGTACCGTGCTGTGCGAAGGTCGCAGTATCGGTCAGCGCATCGGTGCCGGTCCGGTGAAGGTGATCGAGTCCATCAAGCAGATGGATCAGGTGCAGCCGGGTGACGTACTGGTGACCGACATGACCGACCCGGACTGGGAACCGATCATGAAGCGTGCTTCTGCAATCGTGACCAACCGTGGTGGTCGTACCTGTCACGCCGCGATTATCGCGCGTGAACTGGGTATCCCGGCGGTTGTGGGTTGTGGCGATGCCACCGAGCTGCTGAAGGAAGGTCAGGACGTCACCGTATCCTGTGCCGAAGGCGATACCGGTTACATCTATGCCGGCCAGCTGAAGTTTGAGATCAAGAGCAGCAACGTTGATCAGATGCCGGAACTGCCGTTCAAGCTGCTGATGAACGTCGGTAACCCGGATCGTGCTTTCGACTTCGCCGGTCTGCCGGGTCACGGTGTGGGTCTGGCGCGTCTGGAGTTCATCATCAACCGCATGATCGGTGTGCACCCGAAGGCGCTGCTGAACTTCGACAGCCTGCCGGCGGATGTAAAGGCCAGCGTTGAAACCCGCATGGCCGGTTACAGCGATCCGGTTGAATTCTACGTGCAGAAGATCGTCGAGGGTGTGGCTACCATCGCAGCAGCCTTCTCGCCGAAGAAAGTGATCGTGCGTATGAGTGACTTCAAGTCCAACGAATACGCCAACCTGGTTGGTGGTCGCCTGTACGAGCCGGAAGAAGAGAACCCGATGCTGGGCTTCCGTGGTGCGTCCCGTTACATCTCCGACAACTTCCGTGACTGCTTCGAGCTTGAATGCCGTGCGATGAAGCGTGTGCGTGACGAGATGGGGCTGACCAACGTCGAGCTGATGATTCCGTTCGTACGTACTCCGGATGAAGCGCGTCAGGTCGTCGAGATCCTCGAATCCTTCGGTCTCAAGCGTGGTGAAAACGGTCTGCGTCTGATCATGATGTGCGAGCTGCCCTCCAACGCGCTGCTGGCTGACGAGTTCCTGCAGTACTTCGACGGCTTCTCCATCGGTTCCAACGACATGACTCAGCTGACTCTGGGCCTGGATCGTGACTCCGGTCTGATCGCGCACCTGTTCGATGAGCGTAACGGTGCCGTGAAGAAACTGCTGGCGATGGCGATCAAGGCCTGCCGTGATCAGGGCAAATACATCGGTATCTGTGGTCAGGGTCCGTCCGATCACCCGGATCTGGCCAAGTGGCTGATGGAGCAGGGGATCGAAACCGTGTCCCTGAACCCGGATAGCGTACTGGAAACCTGGTTCTACCTCGCCGAACAGAACTGATCTGTTCGCTTGCCATGAAAAACCGCACCTCAGGGTGCGGTTTTTTGTGTTGTGTGAGCGCTTTCTGGATGGACAGTCAGAGCTGTT
>CAYWUD010000282.1:0-3630 GCA_964461355.1 uncultured Pseudomonadales bacterium
GACTGGGGTTTTTGCTTTGGGGCTGACTGAATTCAACAGCGCAATAAACGCCAGGCTCAGTCCTGCGGACGACAGTAAGCGGTGCTCAGATTTCCGCAAGCATACAAAAGGCGGCCACTGGCCGCCTTTTGTATATCTCGGTACGGGATTCAGATTTTCCCCTGCCGCCCCCACTCGACGGTGAGTCGAACCAGTTCGATGACGTTGGCGCAGGCCTTTTCCATCGCGGATACCGGTACATATTCATACACCGAGTGGAAGTTGCGCCCGCCGGTAAAGATATTCGGGGTTGGCAGCCCCTTTTCGGTAAGAACGGCTCCATCATAGCCGCCGCGCATGGGTAGGGGCTTGGGATCGATGCCGAGATTGCGCATGGCCTGCTCGGCCATCTCGACAGCATAGAAGCTCGCATCGTCCATGATTTCATTGGTGTTGGTGAAACAGGTGTGCATGGAGAGCTCGACGCTGTCCGCGCCGTAATGACTGTTCAGCTCGGCAACCTGACGGCTGAGGAACTGTTTGCGCAGCTGGAAACGGCGCCCGTCAAACTCGCGAATCGCCACATCCATAACGGTTCTGGTCGAGTTGCCGCTGAGGTGATTGACCCAATAGAACCCCTGACGACCTTCGGTGTTTTCCGGGCGCTCATTTTCCGGCAAGCGGGCAATCAGTTCGTGGGCCATGATCAGAGCGTTGCGCAGGCGTCCCTTGGCGGTGGTGGAGTGCGCGTGGCGGCCATTGAATATCAGGCGTGCGTCGGCTGCATTCCAGTTGTCAAAGATCAGTTCGCCCACACCGCCGCAATCGAGTGCATAGGCAAAGTCTGCACCGAACGCCTCTACATCGAACGCCTGGGCACCGCGCAGGCCGATTTCACTGTCGGGCAGGAAGGCAATCTTGACCGGACCGTGAGGAATATCGCTGGCCGCAAGGCGGGCCATGGCTTCGATAATTTCGGCAATACCTGCTTTGTCATCGGACCCCAGCAAATTGTGCCCATCAGTAACGATCAGATCGTCGCCGACGTACTGACTCAATTCGGGAAACTCGTCAGGGCTCAGGCGCACATCATCTTCATTGTTCAGAACAATGTCTCCACCCTGATAGTTACGCTCGATTCTTGCGCGTGGGGTGCCGGTTGTTTCCGGGCTGGTATCGAGGTGGGCCAAGAAGGCGATGGTGGGCAGAGGTTCGTCCAGAGTGGCCGGCAGCAGTGCGGTCACAATGCCCTGTTCATTCTGTTCGATGGCCGAGAGGCCGATCGCTTCAAGTTCGCTCATCAAAACGCGGCCAAGTTCCAGCTGGCCTGGAGAGGTGGGAAGTTCCGTTGAATCCGGTTCAGCGGTGGTATCTATATGGGTGTATCGCAGAAAGCGCTCGACCAGACTCATTTCAGCCTAACTCCTGTGGATGCTTGTTCTGCCCGGACCGGGCAAGGCCTGGTCCAAGTTAACAGTGTAACTTACCCTGCGGTGCGGTCAGGTCAAGTGCTTTCAATGCAGGCAGGTTGTCAATTGCTATTTACCCTAGGTGGTGCAAAAATATTCAACGTCGCCACTGACGGACGTCAATCAGGGTGGCGTGCTGTCCGCCGATAATGCGTGTTTTTACATATATTGCTGGTCTGCAAGCTCTATAGATCGATGGGTATGTGTCCATTCGTGGCCGCAGAATGCATGCCCGTCTAGATAACAAAAAAATAGAGCCCCCTGCACAGCAATGAAACTCTCACCAAGAGTTGTAGCCTGAGTATCTTTCGTGGGGTGCAGATCCGTTCTGCAGACGGACCCTACCCGCGGGATTTACCGGCGAGCAACCGATCAAGCAGGAATTATCATGACCTCGGAACTCTTACTTGACCGCATTACGGCGGCGTTGGCTGCGGCTTACGTCGGTGATGGTGCCGGTCAACACGGGTTGACGCTGACCAGTGGGGAGGTGCTGTCAGCCGATCCGGAAGCGCTCTGGCCGGAGCAGATCAGCGTTGGCGAACGCACGCGTCTGCGTATGCTCGTGGCCGAAGAGCTGGTTCGCCAGGGGGGGCGGGTTACCGCGGCGGGTATTGCCACAGGTCTGGTTCGCTGGGGGCGAATGCATGGCTTGCCGGACGAGAGCCGGATCGGACCCAGTACCCATCGTGCGATCCAGAAGCTGATCGACGGGGTTGATCCTTATGAAACCGGCAAGGGCGGGATGACCTCCGGTGCTGCGGTCAAGATTGTGCCGGTAGGCCTGGTCTTCGCCGGCGCTCCGGTTGCCGATATCGTTGAGCAGGTGGTCAAGGTCTGTACGCCGAGTCATGGGACTTCGGTTGCGATTGCCGGCGCGGCCGCGGTCGCCTGTGGCGTCGCCTGTGCGGCTGCAGACCCGGTGAATGTTCAGGCCGTTGTTCGAGCGGCCATCAAGGGCGCCGAATTGGGTGTCGAGCACGGTGTGCAGGTCGAGGCTCCTTCCGTTGCCGCACGGTTGCAGCAGGTACTGGACACGGTGGTTGCAGGGGGTGACAGCGATCAGCTTCTGGCACAGCTCTGTGAAGAGATCGGTTGCAGCGAGGCTGCAGCCGAAGCGGTACCGCTGGGATTCGGCTGCTTCCTGCTTGCCGATGGCCGTGCCGATGAGGGGCTGCGTCTGATCAATCGCCTGCCGGGCGCCGAAGATGCGGTGGGCGCCATCGCCGGTGCGCTCTGTGGCGCCTATACCGGCTTGGCCGGTATTCCCGATGATTGGATGGAACGCAGCCGAGCCTGCACCGATCTGCATCTTGAAGAGATGTCTCGGGAGCTGCTGGCCTGCCGTAACGGCTGATGCCCGCGATTGCCATAAGAAAGCCGCGCCGGTGCGCGGCTTTTTTATGGCTGCGCCCGAAGAAACCTGGCCAGGGCCAGTGGCAGCCAGCGGGTAAAGCGTTCGGGTGTCGAGATCAGGTCCTGCTGCAATCGGCTGAGTGGTTGCCAGCACCAATCACTGATCTCTTCCGGATCGGGGGCCAGGCTGACTTCCTGCTGCTGCAGGCTCAGGACATGATCGAGTTCAAACTCGATCAGAGAGCCCACCTGGGCGCGATAGATAAAGAAGCCGTGCTGTTTCAGCGGCGCATCGGTAACGAGGCCCAGCTCTTCGGCGAGGCGGCGTCTGGCTGCATCCGGTAGGGCTTCGCCCGGGGCCGGGTGTGAGCAGCAGCTGTTGGTCCAGAGCCCGCCGCTGTGGTATTTGCCCGGTGCCCGCTGATGCAGCAGCAGCTCCCGCTCGTTGCCGTTCTGGCGCCAGACAAAAACCGAAAACGCACGATGCAGCAGGCCCTGCTGATGGACTTCAAGCTTCTGACCGATGCCGACCGGGTGGTCTTCGTAGTCGACCAGTTGAATCTCTGCCTTGTCCAATCTACTGCTCCGCTGATGGCTGTCCTGCAACCATAGTCGTTTGTGATGGAATGGGCGATCAGTACGGGCCGCAGGGTATTGGCAAGCTGGGGTGTGCGGCGTAACCTTGAAGCTTTGTGTGTCCGAATTGGCTGAAGTCATTGGGAGCCTGAACGTGTTGAGCGCGGCAGAAGATCGGTTACAGCTGTTGTTTGCCCCCGCGGCCTGGCGTCAGGGTCAGCTGGATTATCGTCAGCGTCGGGTCAATGAT
>CAYWUD010000283.1:0-3625 GCA_964461355.1 uncultured Pseudomonadales bacterium
CTGCTGGCCGGTTGCGTGTCTCCGCCTCCCAAACCCAACGACCCGGCCTACGCGCCGGTCTGGCCCAAGCCGACCCCTCAGGCACAGCCGACGGCGGCCAGCGGATCGATCTACAGCGATCACTATGCGGTCAGCCTGTATACCGACCGCAAGGCGTTTCGCATCGGTGATCTGATTACCGTCGAACTCGATGAACGTACCCAGGCCAGCAAGAAGGCCGAAACCGATCTGAGCAAAAGCAACAGCAGCTCCATTTCCGACCCGACCATTCTGGGCAAGACGGTAAAAGGGCTGTTCGGCTGGGAAGAGGGGCTCGGCACCAGTCTTTCGACCAACCATGATTTCGAGGGCGATTCCGAGAGCAAGCAGAGCAACTCGTTGTCGGGCAATATTTCCGTCACCGTGGTCGATGTGATGCCCATTGGCACCTTGCACGTGCGCGGTGAAAAGTGGCTGACCCTCAATCAGGGTGAAGAGTTTATCCGCGTTTCCGGTCTGGTCCGACCGGATGATGTGGATACCAATAACGTGGTTTCATCCCAGCGCCTGGCCGATGCCAGGATCACCTACTCGGGTACCGGCGCGCTGGCCGACAGCAATGCCATTGGCTGGTTGTCGCGGGTGTTTCTGAGCCCGCTGTTTCTGTTCTAGGGAGGCGCTATGCGTGTATTTGGCCTGATCCTGTCGTTTCTGGTGGCCACCGTGATCAGTAGCGCGGTGAGCGCCGAGCGCCTCAAGGACATTACCAGTCTGGCCGGGGTGCGCAGCAACCAGCTGGTCGGCTATGGCCTGGTGGTGGGCCTCGATGGCACCGGCGACAAGACCGCCCAGACGCCTTTTACTACCCAGGCGTTCAAGAACATGCTCAACGAGTTCGGCATCCGCCTGCCGCCGGATCAGAATCTCAAGCTCAAGAACGTGGCGGCCGTATCCATTCATGCGGTGCTGCCGCCGTTTGCCCGTCCGGGGCAGACGCTCGATATCACCGTTTCCTCGATCGGTAACGCCTCCAGCCTGCGGGGCGGCAGCCTGCTGATGGCGCCGCTGAAGGGTGCTGACGGGCGAGTCTATGCCGTGGCGCAGGGGAACCTGGTGGTCGGCGGACTCGGTGTACAGGGCGCGGATGGCTCCAGTGTCACCATCAACGTGCCGAGCGTGGGCCGTATTCCCAACGGGGCCACGGTCGAACGGGAGGTATTCAGCGGCTTTAACCATGGCGAACACCTGACCTTCCAGCTCGATCGGCCCGATTTCACCACCGCCCGGCGGATTGTCGATCGTCTGAACGAATTTCTCGGTCCGGGCACTGCACGTGCGCTCGATGCTGGCGCGATCGAAGTGCGGGCACCGAAGGACTCGAGTCAGCGGGTCAGTTATATGGCGGTTCTGGAAAATATCGAAGTCGATCCGGGCGATGCGCCGGCGCGGGTGGTGATCAATTCGCGCACCGGCACCATCGTTATCGGCCAGCATGTGCGGGTCGAGGCGGCGGCCGTGACCCATGGCAACATGGTGGTATCCATTACCGAGGATGCCATAGTCAGCCAGCCGGAGGCGTTTTCCGGTGGTCAGACTGCGGTGGTGCCGCAGAGCAATATTGACGTCACCCAGGAATCGAGCCGGATGTTCGAGTTTCCTGCCGGTGTTTCGCTCGATGATATCGTTCAAGCCGTCAATCAGGTGGGCGCCGCTCCGGGCGATCTGATGGCGATCCTTGAGGCGCTGAAGGAAGCCGGCGCGCTCAAGGCGGAACTGATCGTGATCTAGGAGGCTTCCCATGCAGACGCGTCTACCGGTCAGTGCTCAGGATCTGGGGTCCTACAGTGACCTCAATCAGCTGCAGGAGCTCAAGGCGCCGAGCAAGCGCGACCAGCTCGACAGCATTCAGAAGGTCGCGGCCCAGTTCGAGTCGCTGTTCGTGAACCTGATCATGAAAACCATGCGTCAGGCGAACCAGGTGCTCGGCGAAGACAATCCGCTCAACTCGCAGCAGACCCGGTTTTATCAGGGTATGTATGACCAGGAACTGGCGCAGAAATTGAGCGGTCAGGGCGGTCTGGGATTGCAGGAGGTGCTGGTGCGCCAGCTCAGCCCGCAGGGATCATCAGCGTCTACGGCGCGCGAAAGTGTCAGTCCGGGGGCGTTGCAGCAGCGTCTGTCCGAGCGGCGACTGACGGTAGCCGAACGGCGGCCCCACAGTGCGGCAGGGGATACACCGGTGTCCGATAGCCCTGCGACCGGAGCCGTACAGCCGCTGATTGCCGGTCTGCCGGTACCGCAGGAGGCCGAGTCCGGTACCGCCCGTGGGGCTGTCCGGCAGTTGATTGACGCGGTCTTCGAGGGGATTGACGGGCAGGCGATCGCCGGTCCGACCGCCTTTGTGCAGAAGCTGATGCCCTTTGCCCGTGAGGCGGCCGAGCGCATCGGCGTGCCGCCACAGTATCTGCTGGCACAGGCGGCTCTTGAGACCGGCTGGGGCAAGCATCTGATCGGCGGTAGCGGCGAGCAGAGCAGTCACAACCTCTTTGGTATCAAGGCGCATCGTGACTGGCCGGGTGATACCCGTACCGTGACCACCCATGAATACCGGCAAGGAATTGCCATCCGGCAACAGGCGAAGTTTCGCGCCTATCCCGACTGGTCGGCGAGCTTCAACGATTACGTCGATTTTCTGCAGCAGAACCCCCGTTACGAAAAAGCTTTGGCGAGTACTGAAAAACCGGAACGGTTTTTGAATGAATTACAGCGGGCGGGCTATGCAACCGATCCGCGGTATGCCGACAAGATTCAGCGGATTGCCCATAGCCCTGAGATGCAGGAGGCCTTGAGTCGCCTGTAAACGGTCAGTCAGTTGGGGCGGCTATGAGTATTCTCAATATCGGGGCAACCGCACTGCAGGTCTATCAGCGCGCGCTGAATACGACCGGACACAACATCGCCAACACCAATACCCCCGGTTACAGCCGTCAGGAAGCGATCCAGAGCACGGCGAATCCGCAGTTTATCGGTAACGGCTATCAGGGTAACGGTGTCCAGCTCGACAGTATCCGTCGACTGGCCGATCAGTTCGTGATTACCCAGGTGCGCCAGGATACCGCCAGCTACTTCGACATCAACGCCTACAACGTCAATATCAGCCAGCTCGACAATATTCTGGCGGAAGAGGCCACGGGCCTGAGCGTCGGGCTCGACAAGTTCTTCAGCGCTTTGCAGGCCGCCTCCAACGACCCGACCTCGGTGCCGGCGCGCCAGCTGGTACTCTCCGAGGCGGAGGGGCTGACCAGCCGCTTCAATCTGATGCACCAGACCCTGACCGAACAGAGCCGGGCGATCAATACCGAGATCACGGCGCTGGTCAATCAGATCAACCAGCTCGGCTCCAGTATTGCCGGGCTGAATGCCGAAATTGCCGTGGCCCAGCAGGGGCCGGCCGGATCGCTGGCCAACGACCTGCTCGACAAGCGCGACGAGCTGATGCGCGAGCTCAGCGAGCTGGTCGGCGTGCAGGTGGTCGAGCAGGACGGCAATATTCAGAACGTCTTTATCGGCAAAGGTCAGCCGCTGGTGATCGGTGGTGACTTCAGTGAACTTCAGGTGCGCGACGACAGCCTCAATCCCGGTCGTA
>CAYWUD010000284.1:0-3611 GCA_964461355.1 uncultured Pseudomonadales bacterium
TCTCAAGCTGATTACCGAAAACCCTGCCAGCGCGCTCGACGTTATGCGTCAATTATCCTGCAAGCTGGCCGAAGCTCAGGGCAAGCTCGAACAGATGCAGTGCCGCATCACCACCGGTCACGACTGAGCCAAAAGCCCCGGTCCCACAAAGACAGCCGCACCAAGCAATCGGCAGACCCACCGCTGAGTGATCGGTCAGTATTTTTGTATCTAACTGCTTTTTTTATCAAAACTGCGTAAAATCAAGCGGTTGCCGCTGCCTACAGTTTTTTCATGGTTCAGATAGACGATCAATTCTGCGCATTTATCCGAATGTCATCTGATCAGCGGATTCTGTTGCCCCCCTGCTGCGAATTAAGGCACCTCTATGCCACACCGCCACCGCCGAATTCTGATCTACAGCCATGATACCTATGGCCTCGGGCACCTGCGCCGCTGCCACACCATTGCACACCACCTTGCGGCCCGGTTTGCGGATGTTTCCGTTCTGATCCTCACCGGCTCTCCGATTATCGGCCGCTTCGACTTTGACGAACGGGTCGATTTCGTGCGCATTCCCGGTGTGATCAAGCAAACCAACGGCGACTACAGTTCTCTCAGCCTGAAACTCGATTTTCATGAAACCCTCAAGATCCGTGCCGCCATCATCGAGGCCACGGCACTCGAGTTTGCTCCGGATCTGTTTATTGTCGACAAGGAACCGCTGGGGCTGCATGGCGAAGTCGAAGCCACTCTGAAACAGGTCCGCGCCCGGGGCGGGCGCTGTATTCTTGGGCTGCGCGATGTACTGGATGCGCCAGACCTCCTGCTCGCCGAATGGCGGAAAAAGCAGGTGTTCGAGCGTATTGAAGGTCTGTACGATCGCATCTGGATCTACGGTCCCGAGGCTATGGGCGACCCACTGTCCGGACTGCCTCTGCCGGCATCCCTGGAGCCCTGCAAACGCTTTACCGGCTATCTGCACCGTCAGGACAACCTCGATACGGCCGCATGCGCGGCCCCGACAGCCCCCTACCTGCTGATTACACCGGGCGGTGGCGGTGATGGCTACGAGATGGTCGACGGCCTGCTGCATGCCTACGAACAGGATGCCGGAGAACGCGCCCCGCGCCTGCCCTGGCCTGCCCTGATTGTTCTGGGTCCGTTTATGGCCACGGAGCAACGCCAGGCACTTGCTGCGCGGATCGAACGCCTTGCACGGGTGGAGATGCGCACCTTCAGCAAACACACCGAATCGCTCATCCATCACGCGGCCGCCGTCGTGGCCATGGGCGGCTATAACACGTTTTGCGAAATTCTCTCCTTCAATCGCCGCGCGCTGATCGTGCCCCGTACCCGGCCACGCATGGAACAGTACATTCTCGCCCACCGGGCCGCGCAGATGGGCCTGTGCAGCCTGTTCGAGCCCGACCGCCTGAGTGATACCGACGCTGTGATCGCCGCTCTTTGCGCCCTGGCTGTGCAGCCACACCCCTGCATTTCCGCGCATCCGGGCCTTCTGGATGGCCTGCCTGCCGTCGCCGATGAGGTCGAAACCCTGCTGCGGGAGATCCCCCATGAGTGCTCCTGAATCATCGCGCCCCCTGCTGCTTTTTTTTGTACAGCATCTTCTCGGCATCGGCCATCTGCACCGCGCACTGCGTATCGCCGCTGCCTGCTGTCAGCGCGGGTTTCGTGTCTGTCTGATCAGCGGCGGCGCATGGCCAGAATCACTGGAACTCAGCGAAGCGATCGAACTGGTGCAATTACCGCCACTACAGGCCGCAGACAGCGGCTTTTCAGGCCTCGCCACCCGCAATGGACAGCCGCCGGATACCGCCTACTGGGAAGCGCGCCGGCAGATTCTGATAGCCCAGACCGAACGCCAGCCCGATGTCGTACTCTTCGAGTTGTTTCCCTTCAGGCGCCGGCAGCTTCGGCATGAGCTGATCGCCTGGCTGCAAGCGCTGCACCAGCTACCCAGGCGCCCCCTGTGTATCAGCTCGGTGCGCGATATTCTGGTACGAAAGAGCGACGCGGAACTGGCACGCCAGCGCGAAGAAACGATGCAGAGCTGGTTCGAGCGTTATTTCGACTACGCCCTGATCCATGGCGATCCTGCCCTGGTTCCCTTCGAGCACACCTTCCCGCCCGCAACGAAAATCGCCGCACGGCTCTGCTATACCGGCCTTGTCTGCCCCCCCGCACCGCCGGCCCGTGCACGACGTGGCATTGTCGTCAGCTGTGGTGGCGGTGCCGTCGGCGCGCGCCTGCTCGAAACCGCCCTGGCCGCGCAGCAGATCGATGATCTGGGCGAACCCTGGGAGATCTACACCGGGCCTAATCTGGCAGATACCGCATTTCGTGCGCTACCACGACCGGCCGGGGTCTCGGTCGAACGCTTTCATCCCGACTTCTGTCACCGCCTTGCGGGGGCGCGGATCTCCCTCTCCCAGGCCGGCTACAATACCGTGGCCGACCTGCTGGTCGCCCGCACTCCTGCGGTTCTGGTGCCCTTTGCCGAAGCCGGCGAATCCGAACAGCCGCTCAGGGCCGAGCTTATGGCAAGAGCCGGACGTGCGATTGCGCTGGAAGAAACCGCTCTCAGCCCGGAACGTCTTCTTGAGGCCTTGCGCGCGGCACTGCGCTGTCCCGCGATCGATACCCAGCCCTTCAACCTTGATGGCGCCACCGCAAGCGCCGAGCAGTTATGGCAATGGCAGCAACAGCACTGAATCAGACATCCGCAGAACTCTGGTACCGCCTCGATGCGAAGCTCCAGCAGCTTGCCGCCCTGGGGCAACAGGTGCCGGTCTGGTGGCGCGACGATGATGCCGTTGCCGATACGCCGGCACTGCAGCGCTTACTGGACCTTGCCGCCGACTCTGCCTGTCCGCTGGCACTGGCCGTTATTCCGGCCGCACTTGAGCCCTGCCTCGCACCGGCCTTGAACCGGCACCCTGCCAACAGTCGCGTCTTGTTGCACGGTTTTGATCACTGCAGCCGCAGCCCTGCGGGGGTGCGCAAGTGCGAGTTTGCTGCCGAACGCGACCTTGACGACATTCGGATGGCACTGCAGCAGGGCCAGGGTCGGCTACGCGCCGTATTCGATGAGCGCTATCGACCCGTGCTGGTTCCCCCCTGGAACCGTCTGCGTGAAGACCTGCCCGGGCACCTGGCCGACTGGGGGATTTTCGGGCTCTCGGTACTGGGGCCGGCGCACCCGCATCCGGGGCTCTGGTGCCACAACGTGCATCTGGATCTGATCGACTGGAAACAGCGACGCTTTGCCGGCGAAACCCGTCTGCTGGCGCAGCTGCTGGCGCTTCTGGATCAGCGCATGAACGCCTTGGCCGAAACCGCTCCGGTCGAGCCGATCGGCCTGATGTCCCATCATCGGGACACGGATGAGGCCACCTGGCAATTTCTCACCCGTCTTCTGCAGCTGCTGGCGCACGCACCGGCGATCAACCTGACCGACCCTGCTGACCTGTTCCGCTAGTATCACGACGGGTCGAAACGGGGTTCCAGCACGATATTGGCCTGCACCAGTTGCAGTCCGCACTGTGGACTCCAGCGAAAACGCTGCAGCGCCTGCCAGTCGACCGACTGCGGACAGGCGCCCAGCATCG
>CAYWUD010000285.1:0-3609 GCA_964461355.1 uncultured Pseudomonadales bacterium
TTTCCGCACAGGTCAACCAGAACGTTGTTGTCTCAGGGGCTGTCAGTGGTACCGCTGGCGGAGCGACCATCAACGGGGTTGCAGTGACTGTAACCTTCAATGCTGGGGATGACCTGGGGACCAAGCAGGCCCTGACCGTCGATGCATTTAACGCGGTATCCGGTCAAACCGGTGTGCGCGCCGAGGCCTTCGGTTCAGACAAATTCCTGCTGATTGCCGATGATGGCCGTAATATCACTATCGCGGCGCCGGGTGCAGGCTCAGGCTTGACCGCAGCGACCAACTACGGCTCCGTCAGCCTGGTGTCTGCCGGCCAGTTCGAGCTGTCCTCTACCACCGGTAACATTGCCAAGTCCGGCTTCAAGTCAGGTACCTTCGGTGGCGGCGAAACCGGTACTCTGGTCAAGGATATCGATATCTCGACTGTTGAAGGCGCTGAAGCAGCCGTTAAAGCCGTGGATAACGCGCTGGCTGATGTGGCCTCGCAACAGGCCGAGCTTGGTGCGATCCAGAACCGTTTTGACCTGACCATCAGTAACCTGGAAGTACGTTCTGAAAACCTGAGTGCAGCGAACTCCCGGATTCGGGATGCAGACTTCGCGGCGGAAACCGCGGAACTGTCCCGGACCCAGGTACTGCAACAGGCGGGTATCTCCGTACTGGCCCAGGCCAATGCGCGGCCCCAGCAGGTACTGTCGCTGCTACAGTAAGGGTAGCGACTCTCTGAAACCCACCCCCGGCGTGCCGGGGGTGGAATTCGCCTGAAAGGGCATCGTTTTGGAGTTCGCAGAGGTGGGTTATGAATGAAGTGAGACTCACAGCCCCAGCCCCTGAGACACGACTGACAGGGCAACAGAGTGGGGGGCGTATCGAACCGGGAGTGGCCAGCGCCAACCCCGGCGTTGTTGCGCCCGCTGAATCGGTTGCCGTAGCAGCACAGCTTGCAGGGAGTTCTGAGGCTGGCCAGGCGAAAGAGGTTCGTCTGGAGCAACAGCATCAGCAGCGCGAGCAGCTTGAATCAGCTGTAGCGCAGCTGAATGATTACGTGCAGTCGATCCAGCGGGACCTTCGTTTCCAGCTCGATGGAGATACCGGTCAGACCGTGGTTACCGTGGTCGATCGGAACTCTGAAGAGGTGGTACGACAGATTCCCGATGATGTGGCGTTGAGGTTGGCACGGAACTTGAGTCAGGATGAACCAGTCCAGCTGTTTAATGCCAAAGTGTAGTGTTTTGGCCTTGAAGTAACGGGTCGGGCAGATCAAATCGGCAAGACCTCGCCGTTCGGGTGCAGAGGGTTGCCGGCAACGACTCAGGTAGGGTAGCTCAATGTCTATCTCGTCAATTGGTATCGGATCAGGCGTACTGACCAGCGATCTTATCGACAAGCTGGTTTCAGCCGAGCGCGAGCCGACAGAACTGCGGTTGGACCGTCGTCAATCGGATATCGAGGCTCGGCTGAGCGCCTTTTCGCGCGTGCAATCGGCGATGACGGATCTGCGTCTGCCGGCGCGGATTCTGAGCAATCCCGATGCGTTGGGCGAGCTCAGCGCGACATCCAGCAACAGCGCGTTCAGCGCGACCGCCAGCAACGGCGCGGCTACCGGCAATTATCAACTTGAAGTCACCCAGCTGGCCCGTGCCCAGACCCTGGCAGGCCCTTCATTTACCAGCCCCGATGATCCGGTGGGTACCGGCACCCTGACCTTCACCATCAACGGGCAGGACACCAATGTTCTGGTCAACAGCGGCAACAACAGCCTGACCGGACTGCGCGATGCGGTCAACAACGCCCGCATCGGCGTGACCGCCACCATTATCGATACCGGGAACGGTTTTCAGCTGAGCTTTATGGCTGATGAATCGGGCAGCGCCGGGGCGATGAGCATCAGCGTGTCCGATCAGGACGGCAACAATACCGATACCAGCGGTCTGTCACGGTTTTCGTTTACCGCCGGTGCCGAAAACCTGACCGAAACGACCACGGCAGAGGATGCGGCACTCAAGCTCAATGGCGTGGCCATTACCCGTTCTTCGAACAGCATTGATGATCTGCTTGAGGGTGTCACCATCGAGCTTACCGGCACCAACACCGGTAATCCGGGCGTGCTTGGCGTCAGCCGGGATCTTTCCGGTGCCGCCGATCGTGTGCAGGAGTTCGTCGACAAGTTCAACGCCCTGCAGGCGATCGTCAATGAGGTGACCGCCTTTGACCCGTCGACCGGCAAGGGCGAGGTGCTGATGGGGGATAACACCCTGCGCACCATGACCAATCAGATTCGCAGCATTATCGGCAATCCGGTATCCGGGCTTGAAAGCGCCAATGTGCGCAGTCTTGCCGAAGTCGGTATCAGCACCAACCGTGAAACCGGAGAGCGGATGTTCAACGCCGTTACCTTCGAGAAGAAGATGACGGATTATCCCGACGATGTGGTGGCCCTGTTCGCGACTCAGGGACGGACCTCAGACGAAAACGTCAGCTTTCTGACCCGAGGTGTTGCCCCGGCGGGAACCTATGATGTCGAAGTGACGCAGGTTGCAACGCGCGGCAGTTACAGCGGCAACCTGGATCTGAGCGCGGGCGTTACCATTGATGCTGACAACGACAGTTTTCAGCTCGCGGTTGACGGTGTGGCCTCAGATCCCATCACACTGGCGGCGGGTACCTATACCGCCAGCGAGCTGGTGACCCTGTTGCAGCAGGCCATTGATGCTGATGCGAGTCTGACCGGTGCTGGAATCAGCGTTAGTGTCGGCCTTGATGCCAACAATCAGCTGACTCTGACCAGCGGTTCCTACGGCAGCAGTTCCACGGTCGAGTTTACCGCCGTCGATACCACAACGCTGGCTACTCTGGGCCTTGATCTGGGCGCAGGTACCGCCGGTGTCGATGTGGCCGGCAAGATCAATGGTGAAGATGCGGTCGGCAGCGGGCGTAAACTTCGTCTTGACGGTGGCGATTACAGCGGGCTGGCGGTTGAAGTGGCCGGCAGTACCACCGGCAGTCTTGGCAGCGTCACCGTGATTGACGGTATTGCCGAGCAGATGATCGATGTTCTGGATAACCTGCTCGGTTTTGAAGGGGCGATCCAGGTCAAGAACCAGAGTCTGAACGAGGAGCTGGCTGCGGTCGCCAATGACCGCCAGCAGATGGAAGCGCGTCTTGCATCGACCCGTTCACGGCTGGAAAAGCAGTTTATTGCAGCAGATATTCTGGTCAGTCGTTTCAACTCTACGGCGGACTACATCGGCAACCAACTGGATGCCCTGACCAAGTCAATGAGCGGTGGCGACTGAGCCTGAAGGAGAGTGGTTATGATGATGCACGCCCAACTGAAGCAGTATCAGCAGGTCAATCGCGAGACCGCCGTGGTCGATGCCGATCCGCACCGCTTGATTCAGATGCTGCTTGAAGGCGGACTTGAACGCCTGGCTGTCGCACGCGGATGTATCGAGCGCAACGATATTCAGGGCCGCAACCATTTTATCGGCAAGGCGATCGATATTATCGGTGGGCTGCGCGGGGTGCTCGACCTTGAGCAGGGCGGCGAGCTGGCGGCCAATCTCGATAATCTGTACGACTACATGCAGCGCCGTCTGTTCGACGCCA
>CAYWUD010000286.1:0-725 GCA_964461355.1 uncultured Pseudomonadales bacterium
TCAGAAGCGGTGCCCAGATCAATCAGGATGCGACCTTCCAGGCGGCCGGCGATGCTCAGCACGTCGTGGTCGAGGCGGCCAGCATCGCCCAGATGGTGAACCTTGGCGGTAACTTCAAACCCTTCGGTATTCGCGGTGATACCGACAAGGTCAATGCCGATGGCAGTGAAAACACCGATGGCTGGAAGCCGAAAACTTCATCCATGGGCTTTGGCAGCAAGGCCGCCGATGGTGGCAGCGCGGTAGGGTTGACGCTGCTGGGCTATGGCTACGTCAATGATGTCCAGGCCAAGATCGAAGATGGCGTACAGCTTTATGCCGACAGCCTGAAGGTCGACGCCGATAACGATACCCTGTCGCTGACCTTCGGTGCCTCCGGCGGTCAGGCCGACAATATGGCCTTCAACGGCGTGATGCTGGCGACGGTGGTGGACAACTCCACCATCGCGCAGGTCGAGGATGGTGCCACCGTGGTGGTGGGTAGCGGTGATGCCGACGGCAGCGGTAACGCTGTGCTGATCAACGCCAGCGACAGCGCCTATATCGTCACCGTGGCCGGTGCGGTGGCCACCTCGGAGACCACCGGTGTCGGGGCTTCGGTGGCGGTGAATGTGATCGAGCGCGATACCGAAGCGCTGATCGGCAGCCGCTATGGCGATGACTCCAGTTATGTCGGCGGCTCTTTCACTGCCGCCGGCAACGTCAAGCTGCATGCCCAGAACGAC
>CAYWUD010000286.1:735-3593 GCA_964461355.1 uncultured Pseudomonadales bacterium
TCGGCACCATGGCGCTGGCCGGTTCGAAGGTGTCCAAAAGCCCGGCGGCCGATGCCGATGCGGTGGATTCGAGCAGTACCGGCCTTGAAAGCAGCGATGGCAGCTCCACCAGCAGTCCGGAGCTGATGACCACCAATCAGAGCCAGAGCTACCAGGACTATATCTCCAACCTCAACAGCCAGTGGACCTCTGAAGCCGAAGCCAAGGAGGCGGCCAAGCCCGGGCAGGCGGGGATGGGGATCTCGGGTTCTGTGACCCTGAACTACGGTGATGACGATGCCCGCGCCTATATCCGTAACGCCCATGCGATCGATGTTGGCGATCTGACCATTAGCGCAGACGATGCCAGCATCTACGGCTCGATCGCCGGTGGCATGACCTATGTAAAAGACGACAACGGCGGTTCGGCGAAGGGGATCGCCGGCGCTGTGGGTCTCAACTTTGTTACCGGCACGGTCGAAGCGCAGGTAGTCAGCGCCGATTCGCTGACCGCAGGTGCCCTGGATTTTGATGCCACCCGCAATGGCTGGGTCGTCTCTCTGAGCGCCGGTATCGCCGGTGCCACCGGGCGCAGCGGTATGGCGCTGGCCGGTTCGGTCAGCATCAGCCGTACCACCTTCACCACCAGGACCGGCCTCAATAACATTGCCGGTACCACCCTGGTCAACGGCGGTATCAACCTCAATGCCGATGATCACACCCAGGTGATTCTGCTGGCCGGTTCCGGCGGCTTTGGCGGTAAAACAGGTATCGGCGCGGCCGTCTCCTTTACCGAGATCGAAAACAGCACCAGTGCCAGCATCAGTAATCTGGCCAACCTCAAGCACAGCGGCAATGTCGATCTGAGCGCTCAGGCCACCGGACTGATCGTCGCGGTGACAGGCTCCGTGGGCGCTTCAACCGGGCAGAGCACCAGCGGTATCGGTGCTGCCGGAACCCTGTCGATGAACTTTATCGACAACGACATCAGTACCAGCATCTCGGACACCACCACCCATTCCGATTCGACCGGTGATATCGCGCTGCTGGCCGATGACCACAGCTCGATCTACTCCTTTGCCGGCGGTTTTGCCAAGGGTAAATCCCTGGGGCTCGGTTTTGCTCTGGGGCTCAACTTCCTCGACAACAGCGTCAGCGCCGGTATTTCCGGCTCGACTCTGCGCACCACCGGGGGCCTGAGTATCCGGGCCGAAGAGAACAGTGTGCTGGGTACTCTGGTGGTCGGTGCGGCCGGCGCCGAAAAGCTGGCGGTAGCCGGCGGTGTGGCCGCCACCGACAGCAACAACAGCATTCACGCCTATATCAATGGCGATTCGAACATTACCACCGGTGGCGCGGTGCTGGTGGATGCCAGCGACAGCACGGTGAGCGTGAACCTCTCCGGCGGTGCGGCCTACTCCTCCCAGCAGGGTGCGGTGGGTGCGGCGATCGGCGTCAACCTGATCGGCAACAGCGTCACGGCCGAGATCGACAGTGCCCGGGTTGATGCGGGGACCAGCCTTGATGTGCTGGCGACTGCCGAAGAAACGCTGGTTAGTGTGGCCGTGGGCGGTGCCTATGGTCAAAACTTTGCCGCTGGCGGCTCGGTCTCGGTTAACGAGGTGAGCAATACCGTGGTTGCGCGGATTGTCGATGACAGTGACGCAACGCTGAGTACCGATGTGCTCGCCGGTGATGCAATCAGCCTGCTGGCCGGGGACAACACCACCATGGTGGTCGTCGCCGGTGGCGGGGCCTATTCCTCCAAGGCGGCGGTGGGTGCGGCGGTCTCCACGACCCAGGTGCAGAACAGCATCAAGGCCTATATCGACAGCGCCAAGGTCGAATCGACCGGTGCCAGTGTCAATGTGCTGGCAGGTTTTGCTCCGACCGGCACCGATGTCGATCTGGCTTCCATGGGTGTGGATACCTCCGAACTGCCCGGCGATACCGATTTCGGTGCCCAGATTATCAATGTCACCATTGCCGGGGCCTATGCCAACAACTTTGCTGCAGGGGCGGCAATCTCGCTGAACTGGCTCAACAACGGCATCGAGGCCTATATCAAGGATGCCGATATCGATGCCGCCGGTGATGTGACCGTCGCCGGTAGCGACGACGCCTCGATCATCAGTATTGCCCTGGGTGCTTCAGGCTCTTCAAGCACCGGAGCGGTAGGGGCTGCGCTTTCCTACAACTACATTGGCGGCGACCCGGGTGATCCCTCCCGCGAGGTGCCGGCTGATGCGGCTTCGACCGATGCCGGTTACGTCTACTCCTATATTTCCGGCTCGACCGTCGATGCCACGGGCACTGCGGCCGGCAGCGATGGCGATGTCAACGTGTTTGCCGATTCGACCGCCAGCATTATCAACGTCACCATCGGTGCGGCGGCGACCGGAGGCACGGCGGCCGTGTCCGGATCGATCTCGATCAACTTCATGCGCAATATCCTTGAGGCCGGTATCAGGGAAGGCGCGGTGGTCAATGCGGCCACCGATATCAATGTGCGTGCCACCACCCAGCCGCTGATGATCATCGTCTCCGGTGCAGGCGCCGGGGCTGGCGGTACCTTTGCCGGTGCGGCGGCGGTAGCCACCAACGATATGGTCAGCTCCCTGGATGCGGCCATTGAAGGTGCCGGTACGCTTGTGACCGCCGGAGTCGGTAACAGCCAGGGCGATATCAATGTCGCCGCCCGGGTCCTGAAAAGCGATGAAACGCCGGATATTGCGCTGTCCGATGATGGTGACCCGTCGACCGAAGAGCCGCAGTTCGATGCGCAGATCTGGGCCTTTGCCATCAGTGGCTCCGGCGCCGGGACTGCAGGTGCGGCCGGTTCTGTCGCACTGAACTGGATCCGTAACAGCGTCAGCGCC
>CAYWUD010000287.1:0-3592 GCA_964461355.1 uncultured Pseudomonadales bacterium
AGGGCGGTTTTCTCCGCGCCTTCGGCACTCTCGAGCTGGCGGGTCAGTTTCTTGACCGCCGCTTTCGCCATCGCCAGCTGGATTTTCTGTTTTTTTGCCGCCGCTTCGTGGTCGGCCGCCGGCGTGGTCGTGGCAGGCGGCACGGTGGCCGGCGCTTGCAGCGCATCGAGTTCCTTTTGCTTGGTGGCGAGCTCCGCTTCAAGGGCGGTTTTCTCCGCGCCTTCGGCGCTCTCGAGCTGGCGGCTCAGTTTTTTGACGGCTGCTTTTGCCATGGCCAGCTGAATCTTCTGCTTTTTCTCGTCAGCGGCGCTGGTCGGAGCCTGGGCGACTGGCGCCGGCTGCTCGGCCTGCTCCAGTTGTGCGGTCAGCTGCTGTTGCTGCTCCTGCAGGCGCGCAATGGCCTGTTCCAGCGCCTGCTGCTCTGTACCGGAGCGTTCTTCGAGCTTGCGCTGGTTCTTCTTGATCTCGGCCTTCAGTTTGGCCAGCTGGATTTTGAGCTTTTTCTGCTCCGGGCTCTGCTCGGCACCGCCGGCCTTGCGGGCCTTGGCGCGTTCCATCGCCGCGCGGATCGCGGCCGCCTTGTCGTCATCGGCCGGTGCGGCGGCCTGCTGGTTTTTCAGCTGCGCCGCGCGGGCCATATTGGCCTGACGTTTGGCTGCCTTTTCCGCCTCCAGCGCCTCGAGGCGGGCCTGACGCGCTTCAAAGCGGGCCTTGGAGTGTTCGGCCTTCTGGGTCTTGAGTTCCTGTTCGCGGATCTCGCCCTTGGCGGCCCGATAATACTGCACCAGCGGAATGCTGCTGGGGCAGACGTAGGCGCAGGCGCCGCATTCGATGCAGTCGAACAGGTTGTGATGACGCAGCTGCTCGTGCTCGCTCGAGCGGGCATACCAGTACAGCTGTTGCGGCAGCAGGTTGGCCGGGCAGGCCTCGGCGCAGTGGCCGCAGCGAATACAGGCCTGGGCCGGCGGTGCCGGCGGAAACTCTTCGCGGCTGGCCGCAATCAGGCAGTTGGTCGCCTTCACTACCGGCAGATCGAGCCGATCGAGGGTAAAGCCCATCATCGGTCCGCCCATCACCAGACGCTCAAGTGCATCGGGCTGCAGGCCCGCGTGCTCAAGCAGCAGCTGCATCGGTGTGCCGATCAGTACCTCGACGTTCTGCGGCGCGCTCAGCGCGGCACCGGTCAGGGTGCAGATGCGGCTGATCAGCGGTCGTCCGAGCAGGACTGCATCGTGCACGGCCGCAGCCGTACCGGTATTGACGCAGAGAATGCCTTCGTCGACGGACAGGGTGCCGCCGGGAATCGAGATGCCGGTCAGAATACGGATCAGGCGTTTGGCGTCCCCGGAAGGATATTTGGTGGGGATGACACGGATTTCGACCCGGGTGCCGGATGCGGCCCGGCGCATCGCTTCGATCGCCTGGGGCTTGTTGTCCTCGATGCCGACCAGTATCTGGTCGGGCTCCAGCAGGTGGGCCAGAACCTCGATGCCGCTGACCACCTGGTCGGCGCGTTCGCGCATCTGCATGTCATCGGCGGTGATATAGGGCTCGCATTCGGCACCGTTGATCACCAGCGTATGAATCTTGCGCTTGGCCCGCGAGCCGAGTTTGGTGGCTGTCGGGAACACGGCACCGCCGAGGCCGACGACCCCGGCACCGTAGATGATATCGAGCAGTTCCTGGTTGCTGCGCGACTGATAGTCGGGGCAGGGGGCAAGCTCGATCCAGCGCTCCTGACCGTCGGTTTCGATCTCGATACAGAGTTCGGGCAGCCCTGAAGGATGGGCGATCGCGCGCTTTTCAATGGCGCGCACCGTGCCGGAACTCGGCGCATGTACGGGCGCGCTGACGTAGCCCTGGGCCTCGGCCAGCAGCTCACCCTTGAGCACGCTCTGGCCGACCTGGACCACGACCTTGGCCGGGGCCCCTTTGTGCTGGTGCAGCGGCACCACCAGACGCGCCGGCAGCGGCAGCTGGGCGATCGGGGTACGGGTTGACTGCTCCTTGCATTCCGGCGGATGGATGCCGCCGTGGAACTCATAAATTCTGGGGTTCATACAGCCTGCCCCCGACCGCTGTCGGTCACAATCAGAATCTCCTCGGGCGGTTTTTCCCAGCGCCAGTTACGGCTGGTGACCGGGATCGGACGCATGTCGATGCAGTCGACCGGGCAGGGTTCGACGCACAGCTCGCAGCCGGTGCACTCATCCGTGATGACGGTGTGCATCAGTTTGCTGGCGCCGAGAATGGCGTCGACCGGGCAGGCCTGAATGCACTTGGTGCAGCCGATGCATTCGTCCTCGCGGATATAGGCGATGCTGGGCGCCTTTTCCTCGCCGCACTCGGCGTCGAGTTCCATCGGCTCCATGTCCAGAAGGTCGGCCAGGGCGTTGATGGTGGCCTGACCGCCGGGCGGACACTTGTTGATCGCTTCGCCGTTGGCAATTGCCTCGGCATAGGGGCGGCAACCCGGATAACCGCATTGACCGCACTGGGTCTGGGGCAGGCGTTCGTTGATCTGGTCGACGATCGGGTTGCCCTCGACCTTGAAGCGTTCGGCGGCAAAGCCGAGCAGGGCACCGAACAGCAGGGCCAGCGATACCAGAGCGGCGAGGGCGTAGAGTACGATTTCCATGGCCGTTCCTTACAACTTGACCAGGCTGGCAAAGCCCATGAAGGCCAGAGACATCAGGCCGGCGGTGATCATGGCAATGGCCGCGCCCTGAAAGGGTTTGGGGACATCGGCCACGTTGATGCGCTCGCGCAGGGCGGCAAACAGGATCAGCACCAGTGAAAAACCGATTGCGGCGGCAAAGCCGTAGGTGGCCGAGCTGACAAAGGTACTGTGCAGGCGGTTGGAGTTGAGCAGGGCGACGCCCAGTACGGCACAGTTACTGGTGATCAGGGGCAGAAATACGCCCAGAATGCGGTGCAGCAGCGGGCTGACCTTGCGTACCACCATTTCGGTGAACTGCACCACGACGGCAATCACCAGAATGAAGGCGATCGTCTTCAGGAACTCAAGGCCCAGGGGCACCAGAATCAGTTCGAAGGTCAGGTAGCTGCAGACCGAGGCCAGGGTGAGGACGAAGGTGGTCGCCATCGACATCCCCATCGCCGTTTCCAGCTTGCCGGAAACGCCCATAAAGGGGCACAGGCCCAGGAACTGGACCAGGACAAAGTTGTTTACCAGGATGGCGCTGACCAGGATCAGCGCCAGTTCGGTCAGCATATCGGGCATCGGGTCTAACCCTGTGAGATAGAGCGCGGGAACTGGAGAAAAGTACGCTAGTCGGGCGCCTATTATCAAGGAAGAGACATATTCCTCTCAATAACTAGCGTTTAGCTTTTTTAGTTTATTTATTTATATGCTTAATGGGCCAGGGAATACCCCGGCCCATACGCTGTGCGTATCAGCAGATGCGCATGCCCGGCTGCGCACCGCTGTGCGGCTCGAGCAGGTAGATCTCCTCGCCCCCGGGACCGGCGGCCAGCACCATGCCTTCAGACAGGCCGAACTTCATCTTGCGCGGTGCCAGGTTGGCGACCAGTACGGTCAGCTTGCCGATCAGGTCTTCCGGCTGGTAGG
>CAYWUD010000288.1:0-3572 GCA_964461355.1 uncultured Pseudomonadales bacterium
TCAGCGCCCGGGGCCCGCGGGTACCGAGGTACTGGTCAGGAGTAGGGCGCTGGCCGCCGGTGATGCCATCCTGCTGACCCGCGTGCCCAATGCCATCAGCGGTATGCCCGTGATGGCAGAGGTTCCGGCCGCCGAGCACGAGGCCGTGGCGCCCGAGAACGCGCCCGTAGCCTCGGAGGTGACACCATGAGCGCCGCCCGAGGCGGTCTGGTCGGCCTCTTCAGCGGCCATCGGGTTGCGGCCAACCTGCTGATGAGCCTGTTGATTTTCGCCGGTCTCTGGGCGCTGCGCGAACTCAATACGCAGTTTTTTCCAACCTTCGAGCGCGATGTGATCACCATCTCGGTGGCCTGGAACGGGGCCTCGGCCGAGGACGTACAGACGGGCATCAGTATTCCGATCGAGCGCGCGCTGCAGTCGGTCAACGGCATTGAAAAGCTCTATGCCAGCAGCGCGCCGGGGATCAGCTCCCTGCGCCTTGAGGTCGAGGCCGGCAGCGATCTTGGCCAGATGCTCAGTGACGTCAAGCAGGCGGTGGACGGGGTGCGTGAGCTGCCCGAAGCCAGCGAGGAACCGGTGGTCCAGCTGCTGGTGCGTTACGAGTCGGTGGCCAAGGTGCTGATCAGCGGTCCGGCTACCCTCGAGGAGCTGCGTCCGCTGGCCTATCAGCTTGAGCGCGAGCTGCTCGATCAGGGGATTCGCAAGGTCAGCTTCAAGGGCTTGCCCGATGCCGAACTGCAGATCCAGATTCCGGCTGCCGAACTGCATGCGCTGGGGCTGAGCCTGGATGAGATGGCGACCCGGATCGGCGCTCAGAGTCTGGATCTGCCGGCCGGCACCGCCGGTCGCAGTGATGGCGGCCGACTGGTGCGCAGTCTCGGTCAGGCGCGGGATGTGGCGGCATTTGAAGCGCTGCCGCTGGCCGCGGCTGATGGTCGTCTGCTGCGCCTTGGCGATGTGGCCCGTATTCGCCAGACCGCCAGCGATGAGGCGCCGACCCTCAGTTACGCAGGCAAGCCGGCGGTGGAGCTGAACCTGCAGCGCACCGAAAGCGACGATACCCTGCGGGTAGCACGCATGCTGCAGGCCTGGCATGAGGATGTGTTGCCGCGCCTGCCCGCCGGCGTCGAGCTGGTGGTGTATCAGGAGCGCTGGACGTATCTGCGCGATCGCATCGAGCTGCTGCTGAAAAACGGTCTGAGCGGACTGCTGCTGGTGATCGGAGCGCTGTTTCTGTTTCTGAATGTGCGTGTGGCGTTCTGGGTCACCATGGGCATTCCGGTCTCTTTTCTGGCCGCACTGGCGGTGCTCTGGCTGTTGGGCGGGTCGATCAACCTGATCAGTCTGTTCGGCCTGATCATGACCCTCGGCATCATTGTCGACGATGCGATAGTCGTTGGAGAAAACACGCTGGCCCGTGTGCAGCAGGGCGAAGGGGTCGAACATGCCGCGCTCAGCGGCGCACTGAAGATGCTGGCGCCGGTGGTCGCTTCGAGCATGACCACCATCGCCGCCTTTTTGCCGCTGCTGATGCTGCAGGGCAATGTCGGCAATATTCTGATCGATATTCCCACGGTGGTGATCTGTGTCCTGATCGCGTCACTGGTGGAGTGTTTTCTGATTCTGCCGGGCCATCTCAATCACAGCCTGCGCGGCCATCGGCAGCCGGGTCCGCGGCGCCAACGGCTCGATGCACTGTTCGATCGTTTTCGCGACGGCCGCTTTCGCCGCTGGGTGCGCCAGTCGCTGCAGCATGGGCGCACCATCCTCACCGCGGCGCTCTGCCTGTTCGCGTTCAGCATCACCCTGCTCAGCAGCGGGCATCTGCGCTTTACCTTCTTTCCCACCATCGATGGTGAAACGGTGCGGGCCAGTGTGCAGTTTGCCAGCGGTACGCCGCAGGCGACCGTGGACGATTTTCTGAACGAACTGGAAGCGGCGCTGTATCGCACCGAAGCGGCGTTCGGTACCCCCTTTGTGCGCACCGTGGTGCAGCAGCATCGTCAGGGCCTGTTCAGCAGTTTTGGCGGTGGCACTGAGGTCGGTGATGAGCTCGGAGCCCTGCAGGTCGAACTGCTGCCGGCCGATCAGCGCGACTATAGCAATGCCGCCATTCTGGCTGCCTGGCGGCAGCAGATCGAACTGCCGGCGGGGCTGGAAAAGTTTGCTCTGGCCCAGAGCCAGGCCGGTCCGCCGGGCAAGGCGCTGGAGCTGAAACTGGTCGGCCCGGATCCGCTGGAACTCAAGGCGGCGGCGCTGGAACTGGCGGAACGGCTGCGCGCCTATGCCGGTGTCAGCAATGTCGAGGATGATCTGCCCTTTGGCCGCGAGCAGCTGATCTACCGCCTGACGCCGACCGGCGAGGCACTGGGGCTGTCGCTCGAGCAGGTGGGTCGCCAGCTCAGAAGTGCGCTGGAGGGGCGCCGGGTGCAGATCTTCTATGACAACGATCAGGAGGTCGAGGTCCAGCTCAGCCTGCCGGATGCCGAACGCGACTATCTCAGTAACCTGCAGCAGCTGCCGCTGGTGCTTGAGGACGGACGCATCGTGCTGATGGAAAATGCGGTGGACTTCGATTACCGCGCGGGGATCGATCGTCTGCAACGGGTCGATCGTCAGCAGGCGGTGGTGGTCAATGCCGATGTCGATGAGCAGGTCAACAACGCCAACGCCATCATGGCTGAACTCTGGCAGGATTATCTGCCGGCACTCGAGCAGCGTTATGGCCTGTCGGTGGTGCTCGAAGGACGCAGTCAGGAGCAGCAGGAGATGCTCGCCGATATGCGCTGGGGGCTGGTGCTGGCGCTGGGACTGATCTACGTGATTTTGGCCTGGGTGTTCAGTTCCTACAGCTGGCCGGCGGCGGTGATGCTGGTGATTCCGCTGGGAATCACCGGGGCGCTGCTCGGCCACTGGCTGACGGGGCAGGGGCTGACCATCATGTCGCTGTTCGGCCTGTTCGGCCTGTCGGGCATCGTGATCAACGACTCGATCGTGCTGATCAGCTTCTATCAGGGCCTGCGGCAGCAGGGCATGGCGGTGCTGCAGGCGGTCGAGGAAGCGGTCTGTCAGCGCCTGCGCGCGGTGCTGCTGACCTCGCTGACCACCATCTGCGGGCTGTTGCCGATTCTCTTTGAAACCTCGCTGCAGGCGCAGTTCCTGATCCCGATGGCGACCTCGATCGTATTCGGTCTGCTGCTGGCGACGGTACTGATCCTGTTTGTGGTGCCGGCGCTGCTGCTCGAGATCGAGCGCCGGCGCCTGCCCGCCGCGGCGCTGGAGGCCGTGTTCGACTAGCCCTTGTGGTTCGAGCAGGCCGTGGCCCTATGACATGCGGCTACGGCCTGCTCGGAGGGCTTGTGAGCGGACGACCCGGATCGGACAGCTGCAGGTCACGGCTTCGGGTCGAACCTTGCTCGTATACCGGTTGCAGGCCGCGAGATTGCGGGTTGCCTTTGGCCGGACGTTGTTATACATTAGCGCCCGCTCGCCGAGGGAGACCTAGGCAGCATGCGCAGGTGAGGTGTCCGAGTGGCTGAAGGAGCACGCCTGGAAAGTGTGTATACGGCAAC
>CAYWUD010000289.1:0-3548 GCA_964461355.1 uncultured Pseudomonadales bacterium
AAGAATCAGCCGCGCGCGACTGGCACCGGCCTGCTGCACCCACATCACCTGCTCGGCCAGATTGCGCCCCCAGCTCGACTCGTGGATCGGCGTTGTCACCGTACGCACCAGGGGATCACCGCCACGCACCTCATTGAGCGCCTGGCCAAAGGCGCGCAACGCGCGGGCCCCATCGGGCAGATCCACATCATCGGCGACCCCGGGCTCGGTTTCGAGCGCCTCAAGCGCAGTTTCACCCTTGATCGTGCGGGTTAGCGGATTGAGCATCCAGAGCTTGGCCGCATCCGGCGCGGGCTCTTTCATCTGTGCACCATCCACAGCCGGCACGGCCGCGGCCGGCAGGCCCGCTTCGCTGGCTGAAGCCGCCATGGCCTGACCGAAGCTGCTTTCCAGGCGCTGTCCCAGTTGCGCCGTGATGGCTGGCAGACGTTCCTGCAGCAGACTGGATACACCTTCAGGCAGGGTATCGATATCCAGGGCACCGGGCTGGCCGCTGGCCATTTGCTGTGCCCAGCGATTGAGCGCCTGCGCCTGATCGGGCGGCAAACCATTGCCCAGAGCGGCAAGCTCCTGACGCCACTCTTCAGCCAGCTGTGGCTGCTGCATCAGACCGACCATCAGACCGAACAGGGCATATTCACCATTTTCACCACGATCAATCTGCTCGGAGTCGCCGGTCTGCCCCATGGTCTGGGCCGGCCCCAGCTGGCCCGGGAAAAGCATCTGATTCATAGAAACCCCGCTCGGTAGAAGTGATATGCGTGCTGAATACTACTCAGCAAATAGCGGGCCAGTTTTATGAAAGAAGTGAAGAATTGCCAACAGGGACCATTGACCGATCAGGAACGGGTGTCTTGGTTACGCGCATGGCGCTGTTCGGCCCACTCATCCTCGAGTTTTTGCAGCTTGCGCCGTTCGGCTCGCAGGGCCGCCTCGGCCTCCTTGGCCAGAAGCTCATCGATCACCCGACGCTGCTTGTGCTGCTCGAGCCAGGCATCGCGATGTTGCTCACAGACCTGCTGCTGGCGCGCGAGAATGTCTTCCTGCTGACCGATAGCCCGATCGAGCTGCTGGCTGAACTGCTGGCGCAGCAAGAACCAGTGCCCGTTACGCGAGGTTGCCTGTTCATTACTGGCAAAGATCTGCTGGCGAAACTGCTGCAGCTGCTCGAGCTGCTGCTCTTCATGGGCCAGCTGCTTCTGGCCGTCCTGCATCTGCTGTTCGGCTTGCTGCTCGCGATGACCATAGACCTTGCGCACCGTATGCAGCCCTGATTTTTTCTTCATGTGCGTATCCGCCTAGCTGTTAACCGCTATTGGCCGCCAACGCCTGCTCGGCAGGCAGGCGCCGCAGCGGCTCGCCCGCCGCACCCTGAGACGATAACGGCAAGGCGCCCAGCCCCTGCAGGCTGGCGCTATAATCGGCAGCGTCACCGAAGCCCTGCCGCAGAAAGTTCATCAGTTCAGGATAAACCCCGATCGCCTGATCCGTCATCGCGTCAGCCCCCTGCTGGTAGGCCCCGATTGCAATCAGCTCACGACTCTTGCTGTAAGCCGCGCAGAGCTGACGAAAGCGCAGCGCTCGCTGCCAGTGATCCCCGGCGACGATGGCGTTCATCACACGACTGACCGAACTCTCGATATCGATGGCCGGGTAATGGCCGCTGTCGGCCAGATCGCGGCTGAGCAGAATATGGCCATCGAGAATGGCCCGCGCCGAATCGGCCACCGGATCATGAGGGTCATCCCCTTCGGTCAGCACGGTATAAAAGGCCGTGATCGAGCCCCCCTCACCCGGACGGCCATTACCGGCACGCTCGACCAGCTGCGGAATCTTGGCAAACACCGAAGGCGGATACCCTCGGGTTGCCGGCGGTTCGCCGATCGCCAGGGCAATTTCGCGCTGCGCCTGGGCAAAACGGGTCAGAGAGTCCATCAGCAGCAGCACGCGGGCGCCGCAATCACGAAAATATTCTGCAATCCGGGTCGAGGTCATGGCCGCACGCAGACGCAGTACCGGAGAATCATCCGCAGGCGCTGCGACCACCACCGCGCGCGCCAACCCCTCGGGACCGAGAATATCGGCAATGAATTCGTGCACCTCTCGCCCCCGCTCACCCACCAGACCGACGACGATGATATCGGCGCTGGTATAGCGGGTCATCATGCCCAGCAGGCGGCTCTTGCCCACACCCGCGCCGGCAAAAAGACCGATACGCTGGCCCTGACCGACGGTCAGCAGGGCATTGATGGCGCGCACACCGACATCCAGCGGTTGCGTGATCGGTTCGCGCTGCAGCGGGTTGATGGGACTGCCGGCAAAGGAGACGTGATCGATTTCACGCAGCGGGCCGCGACCGTCAAGAGGCCGCCCGAGCCCATCAACCACGCGCCCGAGCAGACCGTGGCCCACGGGAATCTGGCTCTGATTGGCCAGCGGACGCACGGCAGCCCCGGGGCTGACCGGCATACCGGTTTCGTAAGGCATCAGATAGATGCGATCGCCGGAAAAGCCCATGACTTCAGCCTCGACCTCGCGGCCGTCGAGGGTAGCAACCGCGCAGCGCTGACCGGTCGCCAGGCGACAGCCTTCGGCTTCCCAGGTCAGGCCGATCATGCGCTTGAGGCGCCCGAGCACCTGGGGTGCCGGGGACAGATCAAGCTGTTGGCGTATCCGTCGGATCCGCGGGGCTAGGCTCATCAGGTACATCTCCCTCGGGTAGTGCGGCACCACTGCTGGCCGCCTCCTTGGGCTCCTCATGCAAGAACTCTGCCGCCAATTGTTCGACACATTGGCGCATGCGCTGTTCGGTCGTGGCGTCAACGATGGTATCGAGGGTCTCGACACGACAGCCACCCGGCGCCATATCGACATCAACCACGACCTGCCAGGTCGCCTCCATGTCCCGGCGCAGCTGTTCGATCCGCTCAAGATCGCGCTGATTGAGATGGATACGCACGCCATCAGCGCTCGGCGGCAGCGCGCTCAGGGCACGGCGTACCACCTGCGCGATCTGCCCGGAATCATAATGCAGCTCGCGCTGTACTACGTGCTCGGCAATGGTCATCACCAGTCCGACCAGCTCATGGACCACCGCCTCTTCCTGCTGCGCCGTCGGCGCTGTCAGTTTGGCGACCGCATCCTGCAGCGTACTCAGCGTTTCACGAATTTCCTGCTCGCTCGCCGCGCGGGCCTGCTGCTCGCCGCGCACCAGCCCTTCAGCAAAACCGGCTTCCTCGCCGACCTGGTGACCGGCCTTCTGGCCATCCTGACGCCCCTGCTGATAGCCGACCTTGTGCCCCGCTTCGAGTCCCTCTTCGTGGCCACGACGGTATCCGACCTGAAAACCCTCTTCACGAATCCGGGCCAGTTCCGCCTCATCGACAACCGCAACGGCTGGAACGGCTTCTGGTGCCGGGCCAGGGGCCAGCACCGGGTCCGGCGCCTGGGCCGGTGCGGCGGCACGCGGTGCAACCGGGGCGCGGCCAGGAGGTGCTGTTGCCGGCGAAAAATCCGGCTCCGGATTACGCTGCGCCTGGGCGCGTTCG
>CAYWUD010000290.1:0-3542 GCA_964461355.1 uncultured Pseudomonadales bacterium
AGGGCGGTAAAGAGCCCGACCCAGCCGCCCTGGCGGACCAGTGGGCCGATCTGGTCGAAGCGTTCGCCGCCCTGCAGCTGTGCCACCAGCGGATTGAGCGCCAGCATGATGCCGCGAATAAACACGAACAGCGGAATCCACAGGCTGGCGCCGATGCCCACAGCCGCCAGATCGATGGCGCTGGCGCGTCCGGCCATGCTGGTGTCGGCAAAGCCCATCAGCGTGGTGGCCAGCTGCCCGCCGAGAATCGGCAGGGTCAGCCAGAACAGGTCGAGCAGCTCACGGCGCAGCGGTGGGGGAGTAAAGGATGAGTCGCGGCGCATTGCCTACCTGCCTGTCTGTAAAAAGGGCAAAGCCAAAAGGATGCAATCTGCCAAGATCGGTGCGGTGGGCCTATTGGTACAAACCGCATTCAGTGTACAGAGGCTGTCAGGTCGCAGAGGGTTGTTGGATGACGTTTGTTGCAGATCAGCAGAACCGGCGGGGATGGTTTGAGCCACTGACGATGCGGGGTATGCTTTAGCGCTCTGTATATCGGGAACTCAGTCATGCTCACCATTGTCGCGGATGAAAATATTCCGCTGCTCGATCCTTTTTTTGCCCAGCTTGGGCGCATTGTACGGCTGCCGGGCCGTGCCATCCGGGCCGAGGATGTGCGCGACGCCGACATTCTGCTGGTGCGCTCGGTGACTTCCGTTGACCGGGCGCTGCTGGCCGGTAGCCGGGTGCGTTTTGTGGGGACCTGTACCATCGGTACCGACCATGTGGATCAGGCCTGGCTGAGCGAGCAGGGCATTGCGTTTGCGTCGGCCCCTGGCTGCAACGCCTGGGGGGTGGTGAATTATGTGCTCAGCGCGCTCACCGTCCTTGCCGAAGAACAGGGGTTTGCCTGGGGTGAACGCTGCGTCGGTATTATCGGCTGCGGCAACGTCGGTGGCCGTTTGCAACAGACGCTGGAACGGCTCGGCGTGCGCACCCTGGTCTGCGATCCCTTCAAGGAGCCTGCAGAGGGCGTTACTTTCTGTACGCTGGATGAGCTGATCGATCAGGCGGATATCATCAGCTGCCACACGCCGCTGACGCGCGACGGTGAACATCCGACCTGGCACCTGCTGGATTCCGCGCGCCTGCAGCGCCTCAAGCCGGGCGCCTGCCTGATCAACAGCAGCCGCGGTGCGGTGGTTGATAATGCTGCGCTCAAAGCGCTGCTCAAGGTGCGCCCCGATCTTCAGGTCGTGCTGGATGTCTGGGAGAGCGAGCCTGAGCCGGATCCTGAGCTGATGGCGCAGGTGGCCTTGGCGACCCCGCATATTGCCGGCTACAGCCAGGAGGGCAAGTGGAACGGAACGGCGATGATCTACCAGGCGGTCTGTCACCAGTTCGGCCTGCCGGCGCGGGTACAGCTTGCCGGGATTACGCCGATGCCGCCGCTCAAGAGTCTGAGCCTGAATGCCTCCGCCGAGCCCTGGGATACGCTGTTTCGGGCTATCCGTTTGGTCTATGACCTGCGCTCGGACGATCACCGTATGCGGCGTGCCCTGGCGGCGAGTGCGTGCCCGGGTGAAACCTTCGATCAGCTGCGCAAGGGCTATCCGGTACGTCGTGAATTCAGCAGCCTGCGCATCAAGACGAAAAAATGTCCGTTGGAGCTGCAGCAGCTGTTTCGTGGCGCCGGGTTTCGATTGCTTCAGGACTAGGCGCGCAGCAGCGCGGTCAGGGCCTGCAGGATCATCTGTTCGGTGATCGGCAGTTCGCGACCATCCGTGAGGACAAGAGCGGCACCGTTAAGGTGCCGTTCCTGTTTGTGCGCCGTGCCGGTGGTCTGCGGCAGAGGCGCGCGCGGGTGGCAGGGTGTAAACATCCGGATTTCCGACATGGGAGCTCCCTCTAGTGACAGGTTGCCGGTGAGGTCATGCTCTGACCCTGGTGTTCGAGTCTAGTGAGCGCCTGTTGCACCATTGTTTCAGTGATCGGGATCTCGCGGCCGTCGGGCAGTACTAGGGCTGCGCCGTGGAAAGGGTCGGGAGCCTGTGTGCCCGGGTCTATGGATTTCGGCTGCATCTGCTTGCTCATGGGTCACCTCGTCTTGATCGACCGGCGGCTTCAACTGGCCCGCTGCTCTGTTGTTATCTGAGTAAATGAGCCGCTCAGGGGAATAGCAAGCACTTACGGTGTGGCGCCAAAAAGCGGTCAACACATCTTTTGTCAAATAAAAAAGCAGTGAAAATCACTGTATCAAGCGCGATTTCAGTAGCCGCTCTAGGGCCGGTTTCTGCCCCTTATGAGTGCCTTTTCGTGATGGTCCGGGCGCTGTTGCGGTGCAGGCTGAACAGATGATTTGTTCGCATCGAGGGTGGCGCTATGGCGGTCGTGGATGGAGGGATATGCGTCATCGATAAAAAAATCCCCCGGTCGGGCCGGGGGATGCGGAGGGTGAGCAGTGTGCTTAGCCGCGGTTCAGGGCTTCGATGCGCTCGTCCAGCGGCGGGTGGCTGGCAAACAGGGCCTGCAGACCGCTGCGCATACCGCTGCGGATGCCGAATGCGGTCATGGTGGCCGGCATGGCGCTCGGAGCGTCGTATTCGGCGCGCAGGCGCTGCAGGGCGGCGATCATGTTGCCGCGTCCGGCCAGCTCGGCACCGGCATGGTCGGCGCGGAACTCGCGCTTGCGCGAGAACCAGGCGACGATGGTGGAGGCGAGTATGCCGAACACGATTTCGCAGATGAAGGTGGTGATGTAGAAGCCGAGGCCAACGCCACTGCCCTCTTCATCGCGACGCAGGAAGCTGTCGACGGCGTAGCCGACGATCCGGGCAAAGAACATCACGAAGGTGTTCACCACGCCCTGAATCAGGCTCAGGGTGACCATATCACCGTTGGCCACGTGGCCGACTTCATGGGCCAGTACCGCTTTTACCTCGCCCGGACTGAAGCGATCCAACAGACCCTGGCTGACAGCCACCAGAGCGTTGTTCTTGTTCCAGCCGGTGGCGAAGGCGTTGGATTCGGGGGAGGGGAAGATACCGACCTCCGGCATACCGATGCCGGCCTTCTGCGAAAGTTCGGCCACGGTGTCGAGCAGCCACTGTTCCTGAGCACTGCGCGCCTGTTCGATGATCTGGGTGCCGGTACCCATTTTGGCCATCATCTTCGACAGCAGCAGGGATACGAAGGAGCCGGCAAAGCCGAATACGGCACAGAACACCAGCAGGCTTTGCAGGTTCAGGCCGTAGGAGCTGATATAGGGTTCAACACCGAGAATGCTCAGGGTGACACTGGCCACCGCAATGACGGCGATGTTGGTGGCCAGAAACAGCAGAATACGTTTCATGGTCGGTTCAATCCTCTGAATAGAAGTCTGTAAGACTATATGGGGGCAGGCTGCTCACGATCAAGTAGGCTGATCTTTGCCTAGTGTAAAAAAACGAGGATCGTGTTCGGGATATTAGGCGGGGATAAAAAAACGGCGCATGGCGCTCTTGAGTGCCAGTGAACTGCCTTCATCGAGCGCTTCGCGCAGTGCCTGAGCAAGGCTGTGGCGC
>CAYWUD010000291.1:0-3520 GCA_964461355.1 uncultured Pseudomonadales bacterium
CTGGGCTTGCGGCGGCGTTCAATGCACCGTTGGCGGGTATTCTGTTTATTGTCGAGGAGATGCGCCCGCAGTTTCGCTACGGCCTGATCTCCATCAAGGCGGTCTTTATCGGTGCCATTGTCGGTGCGATCGTGATGCAGTACAGCCTGGGGCAGGCGCCGGCGATCGATCTGCCGGTGTTTGCGCATCAGCCGCTCGATTCGCTCTGGCTGTTCCTGCTGCTGGGTGTGCTGTTCGGTGCGCTGGGCATCGGATTTAACCGCATGCTGCTGTTTTCGCTGGGGCATTTTGAGACGCTGGTCGATGGCCGTATGGGGCGTTTTGTCGGCCTGGGGCTGGCGCTCGGTGCGCTGGCCGGCCTGCTGACGCTGCTCGAGCCGCGGATTACCGGTGGCGGCATCGAAATGATCACCGAGCTGGTGACCGGCTCCATGCTGCTGTGGAATCTGCTGGTCCTGCTACTGCTGCGCTTTGCTCTGACCCTGTTGTTCTACGGATCGGGCGGACCCGGCGGCATCTTTGCGCCGATGCTGGCGCTCGGCACGCTGGCGGGGCTGGCCTGTGGTGAGCTGGCGCACCTGTGCTTTCCCGAACTGGTGACTCAGCCGGGCGTGTTTGCGGTGGCGGGGATGGGTGCGCTGTTTGCCGCAACGGTGCGCGCGCCGCTGACCGGTACCGTGCTGGTGCTGGAGATGACCGATAACTACAGTCTGATCCTGCCGATGATCATCACCTGTCTGGGGGCGACCATGGTGGCGCAGACGCTGGGTGGGCGGCCGATCTACAGCCTGCTGCTCGAGCGGACTCTGAAGGCGAGCCTGAAAGAGAAGCGTACCCAGGTGGAACAAGTCGCAGAACCTGCCTGAGCAGTTGCTCGGTTAGGGATTTCGCCGGTCGATCTTGTTATGATGACCGGCAATTTTTTTCGGAGATGATCATGATCAAGGTCGGCATTGTAGGGGGTACCGGGTACACCGGTGTGGAACTGCTGCGGTTGCTGGTGCAGCACCCGGATGTGGCGCTGGAGGTGGTGACCTCCCGTTCCGAGCAGGGGCAGGCGGTTGCCGATCTGTATCCGAACCTGCGCGGTCATGTTCCGCTGGTCTTCGAAGAACCCAGCATCGAGGTGCTGTCGCGCTGTGATCTGGTGTTCTACGCCACCCCCAACGGCGTGGCCATGCGTCAGGCGCCGGAGCTGCTCGCGCGCGGCGTCAAGGTGATCGATCTGGCGGCCGATTTTCGCATCAAGGATATCGCCGAGTGGAGCCGCTGGTACGGTATGGAGCACGCGTGCCCCGAGTGGGTCGAGCAGGCCGTGTACGGTTTGCCGGAGCTCAAGCGCAGCGAAGTGCGTGATGCGCAGCTGATTGCCAACCCCGGCTGTTACCCCACGGCGGTACAGCTCGGTCTGCTGCCGCTGATGGAAGCCGGACTGGTGCAGGGCCCGGTGATCGCCGACTGCAAGTCCGGCACCTCCGGTGCCGGTCGTGGCGCCAAGGTCGATACCCTGTTCTGTGAGGTACAGGACAGCTTCAAGGCCTACGGCATTGCCGGCCACCGCCACCTGCCGGAAATCAAGCAGGGGCTGGCCGAAATGCAGGGGACTCCGGTCGAACTGACCTTTGTCCCGCACCTGCTGCCGCAGATCCGTGGAATCCACGCAACCCTGTATGTCAGTGTGCCCGATCACAGTGTGGATCTCGAAGCGCTGTACGCGGCCCGTTACGCCGATGAGTACTTTGTCGATGTGCTGCCCAGCGGTCAGTGCCCGAGCACCCGCAGCGTGCGCGGCAGCAACTTCTGTCGGATCAGCGTACAGCGCATTCAGAACAGTGATCAGGTCGTCATCCTGTCGGTGATCGACAACCTAGTGAAAGGTGCGGCCGGTCAGGCGGTACAGAACATGAACCTGATGTTCGGGCTGGATGAGAATTGTGGCCTGACCCAGGTTGCACTGCTGCCCTGAACGGATGAAGCACAAAGCCAACGCATCACCGGATCTGGTACGCCCGCGCGTCGTCTACGAGCGCAGCGGGCGTCGTTACGGCTGGCTGATGGCCGGTCTGCTCGGGCTGGGCGCTGTCGGGCTGGCCTATCTGGGCGATGGCTGGCATCTGCAGCAGCAGAATCTTGAGCTGCGCGCGGAGCGTGATCGTCTGCTGATACAGGTTTCGGCACTGGATCAGGAGCTGGGCGAAACCCGTCAGCAGCTGGTGCTGGCGCAGCAGTCGAGCCGCATCGATCGCGAGGCCTCGGAGGCGCTGCGGCGGGAGATTCTGGCGCTGCAGTCGGATCAGGCCGAGCTTGAGAAAAACCTGGCGTTCTACCAGCGTGTGCTGGCCCCCGAGGCGCTGCCCGAGGGGGTGCATGTCAGCCAGCTGGAGCTGGCGCCTGCCGCAGAGGCGAACTGGTTTAACTACCGTCTGGTGCTGGCACAGAATGCCAAGCGCGCCCGGATTGCTCAGGGTGAGCTGCGCGTTTTTGTCGGGGGCGTTCGGGCTGGCAAGAGCCGTGAATGGCCACTGTCACAGCTGTCACCGGCGCTTTCCGACAACAGCCTGCCGTTCAGTTTTCGCTATTTTCAGATTCTGCCCGATGCTCAGCAGCTGGGGGTGATCCAGTTGCCGGAGGGGGTGCAGCCGCTGTATGTGCGTGTCGAGTTGCAGCTCAAGGGCAAGACGGCGCTCGAGCGCAAATTCAATTGGAAGCTAAAGGAGTCGCTCTGATGTGGGGCAAGGGAGACAAGAAAGGCGCGACCGCTAGCGGTCACCACGAAACCACGCTGATCGCTGCCGGTACCCGAATCGAGGGGGATATCCGCTTTGTCGGTGATCTGCATCTCGAGGGGCAGGTGCGGGGCAATATCTACTCCGAACAGGGACGGATCTGCCTGGCTGAAACGGGCCGGATCGAGGGCGAAGTGCGGGCGCCGCATGTGGTGCTGAACGGCGCCGTGAACGGCAATGTGGTGGCGACCGAGCGTCTGGATCTGAAAGCCCAGGCCGTGATCAGTGGCAACGTCTACTACCGCCTGATCGAAATGGCGATCGGAGCCCAGGTCAATGGCAGCCTTGAGCGCATGGGTGAGCTCGAGCAGGAGCTGCCGGCGCTGTCCTGCTCCGCAGCGGAACCGGCATTGCTGGAAGAAAGCTGATTTCGATCGGCACCTAAACGTTAATGATACTTGACTGTGCTGCTGGGTTACTTGGATAATCCGGCGTCATAGCCAGTTTGCAGTTGGAGTTACGATGACCGCAGAAAGTTTTGACCCGGGCGCGCCGATCCATTTTTCCGATAATGCCGCCGCCAAGGTTCGTTCACTGATCGAAGAAGAGGGCAATGCGCGCCTCAAGCTTCGTGTCTACGTTACCGGGGGCGGTTGTTCCGGCTTTCAGTACGGCTTCACCTTCGATGAAGCGGTCAATGAAGACGATACCCAGGTCAGCAACAACGGTGTGACCCTGCGGGTGGATGCGATGAGCATCCAGTATCTGATGGGCGCCGAGGTGGATTACACTGA
>CAYWUD010000292.1:0-3511 GCA_964461355.1 uncultured Pseudomonadales bacterium
GGTTTTTACGCAGGCTTGAAATTAAAACTTAATTTATTTTAATTTAACGTTTTTTAATTGCGTTATATGCGGTGTTGCGTTAGTTGAATTGCCGATTAAACTGATCAGCAAAGGAAAGCGAAAGTTTGTTCCCGGAAATAAAAAGCAATTATTAGAGGTGTTTCGGGAACAATAAGCCAGCATATTGCCGCGATGCTTTACGCGCCTTGTCATTCGACTTTTTTCGATTGTGAGGTGTTTACCATGTCCAAGAAAACCAATAACCGTAGCGACGCTCTTGCTTCCATTCAGTGGTGGAGCGGTTTCGATCGTGATGATCTCAACGGCAAGGCGCGTGCGCGCAGTGCCCGCAAGGACGAGGCGGTCTGCTGGCCGTTTTATACCGCCTGAGCCGGTCGTCAGTATGCAAAAAGCCGCATCCGATGCGGCTTTTTTTATGGGCGGAGTTCAGGCGTATTCGCGGTATGCGAGTTCGCCGGCGCGGCTGGGCGGCAGGCCGAAGTAGCGCTTGAACTCGCGGCTGAACTGGGGCGCACTTTCATAACCGACAGCAAAGGCGGCGGCATTGGCGGCCAGCCCCTGATGGACGATCAGCTGCTTGGCCTTGTTCAGCCGTACCTTTTTCAGGTACTGCAAGGGGGAATCGTCCACCGAGCGTTTGAAAGCGCGGTGGAAGGCCGACTCGCTCATCTGTGCGCGCTGCGCCAGAGCTTCGATGGTGAGCTTTTCAGCGCAGTGCTCCTGGATATAGCCGATAACCCGCACGATACGCTGAAGGGCATGGTTCTGTTGGCAGAACTGGGCCAGCACATGGCGGTGGGTACCCGTCAGCAGCAGATAGAACAGCTCGCGCAGGCGCTGGGGACCAAGCAGTTCGCTTTCCATCGGGCTTTGCAGCGCTTCCAGCAGCCCGCTGATGCTGCGCTGCAGGCGCGCGTCGCGCTGGATGATATCGATGCCGAAGCTGTGTTCGCCCTCAAAATAATCGGCCCCACGATGCTCTTTGATCTGTGCCACCAGCTGATTGATCTGCACCGGATCGAGCGCCAGACGCAGCCCCAGTACCGGTTTGTCGGCGCTGGCAACGGTTTCACATTCCATCGGGTAGGGGGTGGTGATCAGCAGGCACTGCTCCGGGCTGTAGGCAAACCGGCGATCGCCGATATAGCTTGTCTTGTTCCCCTGGATCAGCAGGATCAGTCCCTGCTCATACATCACCGGAGTTTTGCTATGTCCCTGGAAACATTGAAACAGATGCACATCGCCAAGATAGGATTGGGCAATGCCTGTCTGGCCATCGAGTTGATGATTGCGGCACAGTTGCCGCATCAGCTGTAGATCGTTTTGCATCTTTTTACCTCGCGCTTGAGGAGGATACTGATCGATAGCGCGGAAATGTACAAAGGACAAGGGGTGTGCTGCCCGTTTCAGGCAAGTATCGGCAAGGATCGAGCAAGCGACATGGGTTTCGCTCTTCAAAACAGGAATAGGCAAGCTTCGGGCGCGAATAAGTATTCGGCGAGCAGGCGCGTATTTATACACTGAAAGCCATCTTCAGTGGCGGGTAGCCGGAGTTTTACTGCTCGCCGCATCAATCTACCAGGGGACAAGGCGATGAAGTTCAGTTTTCACAACAGTACCCGTATTTATTTTGGCGAAGGACAGATTGCGGCCGTCGCTGGCGAGATTCCCAAAGACAGAAAGGTGCTGCTGCTCTACGGCGGAGGCTCGATCAAGCGTAACGGGGTCTATGATCAGGTCGTTGCGGCGCTGGCGGAGCACCAGTGGGGCGAGTTTGGTGGTATCGAAGCCAACCCGCAGTACGACACCCTGATGCGCGCCGTCGCGTTGATTCAGAGCGAAGGTTATGACTATCTGCTGGCGGTCGGCGGTGGCTCGGTGGTCGACGGCACCAAGTTTATCGCCGTGGCCGCAGCCTATCAGGGTGACGATCCCTGGGATATTCTCGCCAGCGGCGCCGTGTCTGAAGGCGCACTGCCGCTGTCATGCGTACTGACCCTGCCGGCAACCGGGTCGGAATCCAATGAAGGCGCCGTGATCTCGCGAGGCCAGGACAAGCTGTACTTCATGGATGAGCGTGTGCGTCCGCTGTTTGCCGTGCTTGATCCTGCTACCACCCTGAGCCTGTCTCCGCGTCAGGTGGCCAACGGCGTTGTCGATGCCTTTGTGCATGTGGCCGAGCAGTATCTGACGTACGCGACCGACGCCAAGGTGCAGGAGCGTTTTTCCGAATCCCTGCTGCAGATTCTGGTCGAGGAGGGCCCCAGGGCGCTGGCTGATCCTGAGAACATGAGGGTACGGGCCAACGTGATGTGGGCGGCGACCATGGCGCTGAACGGGCTGATCGGCGCCGGTGTACCCCAGGACTGGACCACCCATATGATCGGCCATGAGCTGACCGGTCATTACGGAATCGATCACGGCTGTTCGCTCAGCATCATGCTGCCGGCGGTGCTGCAGGAGCGCCGTGTGCAAAAACGCGAAAAACTGCTGCAGTACGCCGAGCGGGTCTTTGGCATCCGCGCGGGTTCTGAAGAGGAGCGCATTGATGCCGCACTTGCCGCAACCCGTACTTTCTTCCAACAGATGCAGGTGCCGACCCGTCTGAGCGATGTCGATCTGGGCTCGGATGCGGTAGAGACGGTGCTGGAAAGCCTGGCTCGGCATGGTCGCGAAGGGATGGGCGAGCACGGTGATATCGGCCAGATCGAATGCCGGGCGATGCTTGAAGCGGCGCTTTGATCCTGGGGCTGTCGGGTGCTGGCAAGCGGCACCGGGCAGTGTTAAGCCCCCATGACGGGGGCTTTTTTGTACCTGCTGTTGGCAGGCAGTTCTTACCAGTTGCGGCAGGCCCGCGCGTCTTCCTCTTCACGCCGCCTGCGCACGCTGCGGCAGTGACCGCAGAGAAACTCAGCATCTGTGTAGCAGGCCTTCAGTGACGGGGCGTCGATCAGACCGTCATGAACGCAGCTGCCATCGCCGTACAGGCCTTCACAGCAGACATTTTCGATCAGCGGGCGAATGCCTTTTGCGTAGACCTCCTGCTGTCCGGGCGACAGGCGTTGCAGGTCGCCGGCCGAGCTGAGCAGGTGGCGGGCGATATCCAGGGCGGTTTCGGTGCAGACCAGATTGCCACGGGCTTGTTCGGTAATCTGCTCCGGGGCGTGGGTAACCAGATAGGCCAAAGCGTCCAGATTCATCGTAGACCTCCATGTTGAAGGGGGGGATTCCGTTCGTATGAAAACAACTATAGCAACGCCTGGTTGTGACAAATTGTCGCAGTATCGGAAAGTCTGGGTGGGTAAGCGGAAGGGCGGTTGTCTTCCCGGATTGCGGGGCTGAAGAGCGGGCGTACGTATCGGAGGATTGCATCAAAACAAAAAAACCAGTCACGCTGGACTGGTTTTCATGCGGCCTGTTTTACAAGGCTTTTGTCTTCGTGTTCGGGCCAAGGTTGTTGGTAGCAGAGGAGGGACTCGAACCCTCACGC
>CAYWUD010000293.1:0-3506 GCA_964461355.1 uncultured Pseudomonadales bacterium
CCTTGGACGAGAGCTGCTGGCCATCGTGCTGATTCCGCTGCCGGAGCCACGCACGGCGGCCGCGGCGGTCGGCCCGGGGGGCGCGACTTCGCTCGATTTTACCCTGCCGGTGATCGAGCGTTGTGGGGGGGTGCGCTGTGTGCCGGTGGCGGTCTCGAGTGGCTTTATTCTCAGCCTGGCGGTGCCGGTTCTGATCCCGCTGTTTCTGGGTTTGGCTTAAGCTCGCTAGAGGTGGATGAAGGGTTTGCGCTAGAATGGCGCCACAAACCGAACGACCTGCCCATCTGTATCTTGTCCAGTGCAGGCGCAACTCTACTGAATCGATTACGGAACTTTAGGATGCAAAAGATCCCGATGACCGTGGAGGGCGAAAAGGCCCTGCGCGAGGAATTGAATTATCTGAAAGGTACCGAGCGTCCGCGTATTACGGCAGCGATCGCCGAAGCGCGTGAGCACGGTGATCTGAAGGAAAATGCCGAATACCATGCCGCGCGTGAGCAGCAGGGCTTCTGTGAAGGGCGTATCAGCGAGATCGAGGCCAAGCTGTCATCGGCGCAGGTGATCGACATTACCCAGATCCCGCACAGCGGCAAGGTGATTTTCGGCGCCACCGTCGATCTGATCAATCTCGATACCGACGAAGAGGTGACCTATCGGATCGTGGGTGACGACGAGGCCGACATCAAGGAGAAGAAGATCTCCTGCAACTCGCCGATTGCCCGTGCCCTGATCGGTAAGGAAGAAGGCGATGTGGCGGCCGTTCAGACGCCCAAGGGGATCGTCGAGTACGAAGTGGCCGAGGTCAAGCACCTGCAATAGGCGGTGTGCCGAGCTCAAATGAAAAAAGGGAGGCCGTGCCTCCCTTTTTTTATGCCGGGTGTCGCTTGCTCAGTCTGCGCGGGTCAGATTGGAGAGGTGCGGCTTGGCTTCCGGATTGCGCTTGAGCAGCAGGGCGGTGTTGCCGATGGTCTGTACCAGTTCGGCACCGGTGCGTTCGACCAGTTCGTTGATCAGGGCTTTCTTGACTTCACGATCACCGACCTGGAATTTCACCTTGATCAGTTCATGATCAAACAGGGCGCGAGCAGTTTCTTCCACTACGGTGTCGGTCAGCCCTTTGGCGGCCACCATGACCACCGGCTTCAGATGATGGGCGATGGTGCGGTAGTGTTTCTTGTGTGCTTGGGACAGACTCATGAATTGTCGATATCCTGATTTGGCGCGTGGTATTGCTTTGGCTTTTGGGGCCAGACGGGCCATGGCTCAAACGTTAGGTCGGCGATTCTAGCTCAGTTGTCAACGCCTCGATAGGCTGTACAATCCGCAGCCCGATTCCCCCAAATGCGCATAGAGGTTTTCCATGGCTCGATCAAAAAGTAGCGCCCGCTGGCTGAAGGAGCACTTCGATGATGCCTATGTCAAACGTTCGCAAAAGGACGGGTATCGCTCTCGGGCCAGTTATAAACTGCTGGAACTGCAGGAGAAGGACAATCTGATTCGTCCGGGCATGTCCGTTGTCGATCTCGGTGCCGCCCCGGGTGGGTGGTCACAGGTGGTTTCCGACATTCTGGGGGATCGCGGACGTATTGTGGCCTCCGACATTCTGCCCATGGACCCCATTGCCGATGTCGTCTTCGTGCAGGGTGATTTCACCGAAGATGCCGTGCTCGAAGAGATTCTTGCCGCCATCGGCTCTGATCAGGTCGATCTGGTGATCTCCGATATGGCGCCGAACATGAGCGGCAATACCGCCTCGGATCAGCCGCGTGCCATGTATCTGTGCGAGCTGGCGCTGGATCTGGCGCGTCAGGTGCTCAAGCCCGGCGGTACCTTCCTGATCAAGGTTTTCCAGGGGGAAGGATTCGACGCCTATCTGGCCGACATGCGGGCGAGTTTCAGCAAGGTGGTAACACGCAAGCCCGACTCGTCCAGAGCGCGTTCCAGAGAGGTTTATCTGCTGGGACGAGGCTTCCGCGGGTAGTTCAATCGATAGATTCTGTCTATTTCGGTTTTTTACTATAAGCAGCTGTACGGCTTCGCCTTCTGTAGTAAGGTAGAACTGCACTGCTGACAGGGATGGGAGCCCCGTAGTGCAGGCTGGAAAGCCTAAAGTTGTTTGCGCCCAGGCGCACGTGTAATGCTCAGGAGAGGGTAGCCCTTTGAACGATATGGCGAAAAACTTGATTCTTTGGTTGGTGATAGCCCTGGTGCTGCTCACTGTGTTCAAGAATGTGGGCACCATGCAGCCAGCGGCTGCTCCCAAGAATTATTCCGAATTCATCACCATGGTGGAGCAGCAGGAGGTAGCCGAGGTCGAGATTGACGGTTACACCCTGACCGGCCGCACCTCGGGTGGTGTCCGTTTTGAAACCAATCTGCCGCCGACCATTCCCGATAACCAGCTGATGGACGAACTGCTGCGCAATCAGGTGACCGTGACGGCGAAACCGATCGAGCGTCAGAGCATCTGGACGCAGCTGCTGGTCGCCAGCTTCCCGATTCTGGTCATTATCGCCGTATTCATGTTCTTCATGCGTCAGATGCAGGGCGGTGGCAGCGGCAAGGGCGGGCCGATGAGTTTTGGTAAAAGCAAGGCGCGCCTGCTCTCGGAAGATCAGATCAAGACCACGTTCAAGGATGTTGCCGGCGTTGAAGAAGCCAAGGACGATGTTCAGGAACTGGTCGACTTCTTGCGTGATCCGGGCAAGTTCCAGCGTCTGGGCGGCAAGATTCCCCGTGGTGTACTGATGGTGGGTCCGCCCGGTACCGGTAAGACCCTGCTGGCCAAGGCCATTGCCGGTGAAGCGCGCGTTCCGTTCTTCACGATCTCCGGTTCCGACTTTGTCGAAATGTTTGTCGGCGTCGGTGCTTCCCGTGTGCGGGATATGTTCGAGCAGGCCAAGAAGCAGGCGCCCTGCATCATCTTTATCGACGAGATCGATGCGGTCGGTCGTCACCGGGGCGCAGGCCTTGGCGGCGGTCATGACGAGCGTGAGCAGACCCTGAACCAGCTGCTGGTCGAGATGGATGGTTTCGAGGCCAACGACGGCATCATCGTCATCGCCGCGACCAACCGTCCGGACGTACTGGACCCGGCACTGCTGCGTCCCGGCCGTTTTGACCGTCAGGTTGTTGTGCCGCTGCCGGATGTGCGTGGCCGTGAGCAGATCCTGAAGGTGCATATGCGCAAGGTCCCGCTCGGTGATGACGTCAAGCCGTCACTGATTGCGCGGGGTACGCCGGGGTTCTCGGGTGCTGATCTGGCCAACCTGGTCAACGAGGCCGCGCTGTTTGCTGCGCGTGCAGACAAGCGCATTGTCGGCATGGAAGAGTTCGACAAGGCCAAGGACAAGATCATGATGGGCGCCGAGCGTACATCGATGGTCATGAGCGAGCGCGACAAGGAGATGACCGCATACCATGAAGCGGGGCACGCCATTATCGGGCGCGTGATGCCCGAGCATGATCCGGTCTACAAGGTCACCATCATTCCGCGTGGCCGAGCC
>CAYWUD010000294.1:0-3494 GCA_964461355.1 uncultured Pseudomonadales bacterium
TCACCGTTGATGATGCGCTGGGCCAGCCCCTCGGCGATTGCGGTCTTGCCGACGCCGGGTTCACCGATCAGCACCGGGTTGTTCTTGGTGCGCCGCTGCAGTACCTGGATGGTGCGGCGAATTTCATCATCACGGCCGATCACAGGATCCAGCTTGCCGCTTTCAGCCTTCAAGGTCAGATCGATACAGTACTTGTCCAGCGCCTGACGATTTTCTTCGGCGTTCGGGTCATTCACCGAGGCCCCGCCACGCAGATTGGCAATCGCGGTCTCCAGCGCCTTGGGGCTGACGCCCTGCGCGCGCAACAGATCGCCCAGCGCCCCGCGATCCTCGATCATCGCCTGCAGGACGGTTTCGCTGGAAATGTACTGATCGTTCGCCTTCTGCGCCCGCTTGTCTGCAAGGTTCATCAGCCGCCCCAGATCCGGTGACATCTGCACATCGCCATCATGGCCCGGCATGACCGCCACCCGGTCCAGCAACTGATCAAGGCCGCTGCGCAGTTCCTGCAGATTGAAGCCCACCTGCGACAACAATGGCCGCACCGATCCGCCCTGCTGGTCGATCATGCTCAAGAGCAGATGCACCGGTTCAATCAGGTGGTGGTCACGCCCCAACGCCAAGGACTGTGCGTCGGCCAGGGCCAGTTGCAGTTTGCTGGTCAGTCGATCGATTCGCATGGATGCTGTTCCTCCCCGAAATCTGAGCCGTGCTCAGGATTGTCTGGCTGTTACAGGGAATATGGCGGCAGTCCATCGGTTTTCAAGCGCCCGAGCAAAAATCGCACAAGGCGCCGCTAAAAAATGCGGGGGCTCAGGCAATGCGCCAGATCATGCTGGCCATGCGCCCGGTAACCGGCGTGCGGCGGTAGGAATAAAAGAGATCGGACTGACGATAGGTACAGAACCCACCACCGTAGACGGCATGGCAACCGGCTCGCGCCAGACGTAGGCGCGCAAGCTGATAGAGATCGGCCAGCCAGTGCCCCGCCCGCTCCGAAGGACGAAAGGCCGTGTACGCCTGCGCGTGCGCGGCGATAAAGGCCGCACGCACCTCGTTACCGACTTCAAACTGCTCCGGCCCGATAGCCGGCCCGAGCCACACCAGAACCTCGTCCGGTGAACAGGCGAAGGAAGCCAGAGTAGCTTCCAGCACTCCCTGACAGAGACCTCGCCAGCCGGCATGTGCCGCCGCCACCTGCGTGCCGTCACGGCAGGTAAACAGCACCGGCAGGCAGTCGGCCGTCATCACCACGCAAGGCTGGCCTGGCTCGCGACTGAAACAGGCGTCGGCCTCGGGCACATGGCTATCGGCCAGCGCCTCGACCAGATCGGTGCCATGCACCTGCTCGAGCCACTGCGCAGGTCGGGTCCAGCCAAGCTCGGTCGCCAGTTGCGCGCGGCAGGCGGCAACCCGCTCGGGATCATCGCCGACATGGGTCGCCACGTTAAACCCCGCATAGGGGCCACAACTGAGCGAACCGATCCGCGTGCTGACCCGCGCCCGGATCGTAGCTGGCGCCGGCCAGTCGGGCACCAGGTAACGCCCCTCGAGCCGTAACGGCATCAGCCGTTATCCTCCTCCAGGGCCGCCAGCAGCTGCAGAAAATCCTCCGGTAGCGGTGCTTCCCACTCCATCGGGCGCCGAGTTTCCGGGTGGATCAGGCCCAGCCGGCGGGCATGCAGCGCCTGACGCGGAAAGGCTTTGAGCAGCGCACGCAGTTCCGGGCTGGCCCCGGCCGGGTAACGCAGACGGCCGCCGTACACGGGGTCACCGGCCAACGGATGACCGATCGAATCGAGGTGTACGCGAATCTGGTGGGTACGACCGGTTTCGAGCTTGACCGCGACGTGGGTATGCCCGCGAAAACGCTCGAGAATACGGTAATGGGTGATCGCTTCCTTGCCGGTCGCAGTCACTGCCATCTTGATTCGCTGGGTCGGATGGCGCCCGATCGGCGACTCGATGGTACCGCCGGAAATCAACACCCCGATAGCCACGGCCTCGTATTCACGACTGACCGTACGGGCCTGAAGCTGCTCGACAAGGTCGGTCTGCGCCGCCAGCGTCTTGGCAACCACCATCAGACCCGAGGTGTCCTTGTCGAGGCGATGCACAATGCCAGCGCGCGGCAGGTGCGCAAGCTCCGGATTACGAAACAGCAGCCCGTTCAGCAGCGTGTCGTCGTAATGACCGGCGGCCGGGTGCACCACCAGCCCTGCCGGCTTGTTGATCACCATGATGGCCGCATCTTCATAGACGACATCCAGCGCTATATCGCAGGGTTCGTACTGCTCCTGATTCTGCTCTTCAACAGTAACCGCCAGCTCCTGGCCGCCAAAGACCTTGGCTCGGACCTCGGCGGCCTGACCATCAACGCGGAGTTGCCCGGCCTTGATCCAGGCCTGAAGCCTGGAGCGGGAATAATCGGGAAAAAGTTGGGCCGCAACCTGATCGAGTCGTTTGCCACCCAATGTATCGGGAATCGTTGCCCTGAGGCTGATCTGTTCTGCCATACCGCTTACTCAAGCCGCTTACGCGAAGCTTTTGGTTTCATTACCTAGGCTGTGGTTAAATACCCTGCGCCATTTTAAGAGCGCATCTTAACAGTTACCGAGCACATCCGGGGAAAGGATGCGCGTTCAGGGATAAAAAGTAGGACAAAGCACCCGCCATGCGACTTCTGCGACTTACCAGCATTCTGATGCTGAGCATCTGGCTGAGCGCCTGTTCATCCAGCGACAAGAAAGACGAAATCCCGACCAACCTCAGCGAAATTCAACTGTACCGCAAGGCCCAGACCGAACTGGACAAGCAGAACTTCCGCTCGGCCATCGATCACCTGCGCGCACTCGAATCCCGTTATCCCTTTGGGCCCTTTGCCGAACAGGCTCAGCTGGAACTGATCTACGCCTACTATCAAAACGTCGAGCCCGAAGCCTCGCGCGCAGCTGCCGAGCGCTTTATCCGCCTGCACCCGCGCCATCCGAATGTCGATTACGCCTATTACATGAACGGCCTGACCAGCAACACCGCAGACCTCGGTCTGCTGGAGCGCTATATTCCGGTGGACATGAGTCGCCGCGATCCGGGGCGGGCTCGCGAGTCGTTCAACGACTTTTCCGAACTGCTGACCCGCTTCCCCAACAGTCAGTACGCCCCTGATGCGCGCAAACGCATGATCTACCTGCGCAACCAGCTGGCCGCATATGAAATCCACGTCGCACGCTACTACATCAAGCGCAAGGCCTGGGTCGCCGCCGCCAATCGCGGCAAATACGTGGTCGAACAGATGCAGGAAACCCCGGCCGTTGCCGATGGCCTCGCCGTCATGGTCGAAGCCTACCAGCATCTCGGCCTGCTGGATGCCGCCGACAGCGCGCTTGCGGTACTCAAGCTGAACTACCCGCACCACAATACGCTGGATATGGACGGCAACTTTATCGGCTTCGGTACCAGCGGTGATGTCGACCCGAGTCTGCTCTATACCGTCA
>CAYWUD010000295.1:0-3099 GCA_964461355.1 uncultured Pseudomonadales bacterium
CCATGGCGAGCGCTTCGGCCCAGGAGCAGGCCTCGGCCTGAATCGGCGTCACTGCGCGCGGGCGCCGATCGCGGTACAATCCTCGCCACCGTGACAGAGAGCCACAGCGAGAAAAGCATGCAGATCTGGGTTGATGCCGACGCCTGCCCCCGGGTGATCAAGGATATTCTGTTTCGCGCCAGCCAGCGCACCGAAATCCCCCTGACCCTGGTTGCCAACCAGTCACTGGCAACGCCGGCAACACCCTGGATCAGATCCCTGCAGGTTCCGGCCGGATTCGATCTTGCCGATCACGAGATCGTACAGCGCTGCCAGGCAGGCGATCTGATTATTACTGCCGATATTCCGCTGGCCGACGAGCTGCTGAGCAAAGGGGCCTTGGTGATCACGCCGCGGGGTGAGCCGCTCACGGCCGAGAACATCAAGGCCAGGCTCAATATGCGCGACTTTTTCGACACCCTGCGGGCCAGCGGCATCCAGTCCGGTGGACCTTCACCCCTGTCACAGAGCGATCGTCAAGCTTTTGCCAATCAGCTCGACCGTGTTCTGGCGCGGGCCGGGCGTTAAGCCCATGCTGATCATCTCCAATCAGGTACAGCTGGCCGACAGCGAGATCGAACTGAGCGCAATCCGCGCCCAGGGCGCCGGCGGCCAGAACGTCAACAAGGTCTCAAGCGCCATTCACCTGCGCTTTGATATTCCCGCCTCGTCGCTGCCGGCCTACTACAAGGCGCGGCTGCTGGCGCTGAAGGACAAGCGCATCAGCAAGGAAGGCGTGCTGATTATCAAGGCGCAGCAGTTTCGCACCCAGGAACAGAACCGCGCCGATGCCCTGGAGCGACTGCGTCAGCTGCTGCGCAGCGTGACCCAGGAAGCGAGAAAGCGCATTGCGACCCGCCCGACACGGGGCTCGCAGCGCCGGCGCATCGAAGGCAAAAAACAGCGCGGACAGACCAAACAGCTGCGCGGGCGCATCAACTACTGAGGCCCCTGCCTCCCGCTCGAAGCACTATCGCGCTCAAGCCATGCACGTGCTTTCTGTTTTTTCACCCGCCATCAAAAAGGCGAGCCTCTGGCTCGCCTTTTCCTTTCGCAAAGCGTGCTCGCTTAGAGCGAGGTCAACCCGAGGCTTACTTCAAAATGCGCCTGCGGGTGATCACAGGCCGGACAGACCGCTGCCGCCTGCGTGCCCTGGTGCTCATAACCGCAGTTACGACAGCGCCAGGTCACGGATTCTTCGCGAGCAAACATCTGCCCGGCTTCAAGCAGCGCTAAAAACGCGTTGTACCGCGCTTCGTGGCGTTTTTCAGCCACGGAGATATTGCTCCAGACTGCAGCGATCTGCGGGAATCCTTCCTGGCGTGCGACATCGGCAAAATGCGGATACAGCTCGGTCCACTCTTCATGCTCGCCGGCTGCAGCCGCACGCAGGTTCTCGGCCGTGCTGCCAATCTTGCCGGCCGGAAAGCTCATCTGAATCTCAACGTCACCCCCTTCAAGAAACTTGAAGAAACGTTTGGCGTGTTCCTTCTCCTGATTGGCGGTTTCTTCGAAAATGGCCGCGATATGCACGTAGCCTTCCTTCTTGGCCGCACTGGCAAAGAAGCTGTAACGGTTACGCGCCTGGGACTCGCCGGCGAAGGATTTAAGCAGGTTCTTTTCGGTTTCAGTGCCTTTGATACTGACCATCGGTAATCCTTTTGAACTGACGCATCAAGGGGGAATAGATCAAAGATCATTGGGAGGATAACGCGTGCTGTACAGAGCATGGGGCAGGAAAATTGCGGTCGATACCGCTATTCCACCAGATAATGGGCCTTGAACAGCGTCTTGAGTTCGCCGCTTTGTTCCATCTGCTCCAGCCAGCCATCGATCTGCGCCTTGCTGACGGGAGCATGCTGACCGATCACGATCGCAAGATGATTGACGTTATCGGCGCGATCGGAGACATACAGGCGTGCTCGATCTTCGGGATTACGTGCAATATGGCGCAGCAGCAGTGAACGCGTTACCAGTCCGACCTGACCGCGACCGCTCAGAAGCATGGTAATCACGGTTTCCGGATCATCCACGAAATAGGCATTGAAGCGCTGCTTGAGCGAAGACTCGTCGGCATCGAAATCGGCAAAGGCATAGTGGTAGCCCCGCGTCAGCAGCAATGCCTTGTCATCCAGAGAGCTGAAGTAACTCTGCTGCTCCCCGAGTACGCGCAGGGTCACATACAGATCAAGGTCGCGGTAGGCCGTTCCGTCAATCATGAACGGCTTGCTGAATTCGACCGGCTGGCCCTGCCAGTCCCAACGAGGATCTTCGAACAGAATAAGATCGATGCTCTGTTCGCGCATCTTCTGATAGCGCCGGTTGGCCGAGATCGGTTTGAAGATAAAACGGTAATCCGGCTGCAGACGATTGAATGCCGCGATCATTCCCGCGGTAACGCCGCTGCCATCATAGGCGGCACTGACATAGGGGCGATAGGGATAGCCGCCCACATACACCGGGATGGGTTCTGCCGTCAGCTGCGGCACATGCAGCAGGGCAAGCATCAGTGCCACGACGCCCCCTATAGCCCCGAACCTGAAGTTCCGGCCGCTCTCCCGACCACCACCGATCAGCGCCATCAATAAGCCCTGTGCCATCCTCTGCGTAGGCAGTATAGCCCAGGCAACCCCGGCAAAATGTGAGGTCCGGGTAAGCTTATCTGTTTTCAATCCGAGGCCTGCACGGCTTCAATTTATACGCGCTGCCCTGCAGCCCACCGTGCCTCGCGCTCAAGCAGAGCCCGTTTACGCGCCAGTCCCCAATGGTAGCCCCCGAGCCCGCCGTCGCTTCGGATCACGCGGTGACAGGGGATCACCAACGCCACCGGGTTGGCCGCACAGGCCGATGCCACCGCGCGTACCGCATGCGGCCGGCCGATCTGCTGTGCCAGCCCCGCGTAGCTTTGTGTGCGACCCGTGGCGATACATCTGAGCGCCTGCCACACCTGACGCTGAAACGCTGTGCCATGAAGCTCAAGCGCAACACCTTCTGCTGGCGCGCCGGTAGCCACCTGTCGCGAAAGCACCTGTCCCCAGCGGCTCAAACGCTCAGCATCCG
>CAYWUD010000295.1:3109-3458 GCA_964461355.1 uncultured Pseudomonadales bacterium
GTGGCCGGCTGCGCGCCACAACGCTCAACAAGTACCGCCTGCTCACCGCTTGTTTCCGTAAAACAGACCTGAACAAGACCGCGAGCCGATGCCACCAGCAGCAAGGCGCCAAGTTCTGTTGGCTGCGCGTAATAGACAAGTTCGCCCGTAGCCATAAGTTCCTCCTCAACAGAGTACGTTCGTGCAACACATGCCTGAGTCACGCGCAGTCGTACCCTTGGTTTTTGCCTCAGTCCAAAGCAGCGTTATGCGGTCAGACTGATTGCACTTGTGAGTGCGTCAATAAGGTATTGACGCCGGCAGCACCGAACGGGCCTATTGAACCGCTTGGCCGTCAGCCAGGCCCCCT
>CAYWUD010000296.1:0-3457 GCA_964461355.1 uncultured Pseudomonadales bacterium
ACTGGAATCAGGCCCAGCCCGCATCCCCAGAACAGGAGCGCGAGACGACCGCTGGCATTGTGGATGGCTGACGGTGTGGAGCGGTATGCCGGACAGGCGAACTGAGTGACCGGACCCAGCGTCGCCGTCAGCAGTGCGTAAGCGGTCAGCCACAGCAGCAGTGCGTGTGATAGCGGTTGGATCAGCAGGCTCAGGCCGATCAGGCACAGCAGCCCCTGCAGAGGGCGGATATTCGGGATGGCAGCACGGCCCGTTACAGATTCCGGTGGGACCGAACTGTCGGACAGGGCAGAGGCCGTGATCGGATCGTTCATGCGAAAGGTTCACCGGGCCGGAGCTTGCGGGCAGGGGCAGGAGAAAATGTAAGCTCTACTTTAGAAGCTTTGCCTGAACGAAAACAGAGCAGGGTGGTTACGGATTTCACCAATGTGCAGTGGCATGACACACTAGCGGCCCGATTATCAAGGGTTGCTAAGCCATGGATGTATCCCAACTGCTCGATCAGCTCAACGAGGCCCAGCGTCAGGCGGTAGCCGCGCCGGAGGGCAATCTGCTGGTGCTGGCCGGTGCCGGTAGCGGCAAGACCCGCGTGCTGGTACATCGGATCGCCTGGCTGATCCAGACCCAGGGCGTGTCACCCTACAGCATCATGGCGGTGACCTTTACCAACAAGGCGGCGGCCGAGATGCGCGTGCGCCTCGAAGAGCTGCTCGGCACTCAGCCGCGCGGTCTCTGGGTGGGCACTTTCCATGGTCTGGCCCACCGCCTGCTGCGCAGTCACTGGCGTGAAGCCGGTCTGCCCGAGAGTTTTCAGATTCTCGATAGTGATGATCAGCTGCGGGTGATCAAACGGGTGATCAAGGAGCTCAATCTTGATGACAGCCGCTGGCCGGCGCGTCAGGCCCAATGGTTTATCAACGGGCAAAAGGACGAAGGGCTGCGTCCTCAGCATATCGATGCCGGGCATGATCCATTCCAGAAGACCATGGTGGAGATCTACAGCGCCTACGAGGACGCCTGTCGCCGCGGCGGACTGGTCGATTTTGCCGAGCTGCTGCTGCGCTCCCATGAGCTCTGGCTCGAGCAGCCGGCCCTGCTGGCCCATTATCAGCACCGCTTCAGCCATCTGCTGGTGGACGAGTTTCAGGATACCAACGCGGTGCAGTATGCCTGGCTGAGGATGCTGGTAGGCCAGCGCGGTCAGCTGATGGCGGTCGGCGATGACGATCAGTCGATCTATGGCTGGCGCGGTGCCCGTATCGAGAATATCCGCCGCATCAGCACCGACTTTGCCGGTGTCGAGACGATTCGTCTGGAGCAGAACTACCGTTCTACGGCGACCATCCTGAATGCGGCCAATGCGCTGATCGCCAACAACCCCAGCCGGCTGGGCAAGGAGCTCTGGACCGAAGGGGCTGAGGGGGCGCCGATCCAGCTGTATGCCGGATTCAACGAGGTCGATGAGGCGCGCTTTATCTGTGACCGGATTCAGGAACACCTGCGTCAGGGGCTGGGACGCAGTGATGTGGCGATTCTGTACCGTTCCAATGCGCAGTCGCGGGTACTGGAGGAAGCGCTGCTGCGCGCCGGGGTGCCGTATCGGATCTATGGGGGGCAGCGCTTCTTCGAGCGTGCCGAAATTAAGAATGCGCTGGCTTACCTGCGTCTGCTGCACAGTCGCCATGATGACAGTGCCATCGAGCGTGTCATCAATGTGCCAGCGCGCGGGATCGGTGAAAAGACCGTCGAACAGCTGCGCGAGGTCGCCCGCGTGCAGGGACTGTCGCTCTGGCAGAGTGCCCAGGCATTGTTGCAGAGCAACAGTCTCAAGGGCCGCGCAGCCACAGCGGTTGCCCGTTTTCTCGAACTGATCGAAGAACTGGCGGCGGCCACGGCTGAACTGCCACTGGAAGAGCAGGCCGAGCAGGTGATCGCACAGAGTGGTCTGATCGAGCACCATGAAAAGGAGCGCGGTGAAAAGGCTCAGGCGCGTCTGGAAAACCTGCAGGAACTGGTCAATGCCTGCCGGCAGTTTGATCCGGACAGCTATGTGGCGGATCCGGAAGAACCGGTGCAGGAGTTTGCTTCACCGCTGGCAGCTTTTCTCGATCATGCCGCGCTGGAAGCCGGTGACACCCAGGCGGATCAGTTTGAGGAAAGTGTACAGCTGATGACGCTGCATGCCGCCAAGGGGCTGGAGTTTCCGCTGGTGTTTATTGCCGGAGTCGAGGAAGGTCTGTTTCCACACAAGATGTCGCTGGACGACATCGACGGGCTGGAAGAGGAGCGGCGTCTTGCCTATGTGGGGATTACCCGGGCGATGCGCCATCTGTATCTGACCTATGCCGAAAGCCGGCGCATGTACGGTCAGGAGCAGATCAACCGGCCGTCACGGTTTTTGCGTGAAATTCCTGCCGAACTGCTTGCCGAAGTGCGGATGCGTTCGAGCGTCACGCGTCCGGTCAGCCAGCAGACCCGTCATACCGGTCTGAGCGATGAGCCCGAAGGCGGTCTGCATCTGGGGCAGCGGGTCATCCATGGCATGTTCGGTGCGGGCGTGGTTCTGGCCGCCGAAGGACAGGGCGCGCAGGCGCGCGTACAGGTCAATTTTGATGATGCAGGCTGCAAGTGGCTGGTGCTGGCCTATGCCAATCTACAGCCGGCCGATTGTTAGTCATGAATGGTTGCCGCAAGCCGGTGGCTGCAGGAGATAGAGTAATGAGCGAACAACAGGGTAAGGATGCACAGGCGATCCTGGGTGAAATCCAGCGTATCAATCAGCTGTTTGCTGAGGCGCTGGCCGACTGCGGTAGTGAAGAGCTGACGGCGCTGGTTCGACTGATGGCGGGTAGTCTGGGCGAGCTGCGCGCAGCGCAAAGCAAGGAACAGCAGCAGGAAAGTGCACGTCTGCGGCAACAGCAGGCCGAACAGGTGCAGGCCGGTGATCTTGAAGCGCTGCGCCGTTTTCAGGGACAGCAGACGGCCGGAATTGCTGAAGTGCTGTCGGCGCTGAAGGTGATTCGTCAGTCGCGGGAGCGTGCCAGTGAGTGACATTCTGATTCAGCGCGCCCATGGCAGCAGTCTCGAGCGGGCCTGTGAACTGATCGAACAGCTGGCCGAAAAGATCAGCGCCAGCCTCGGCGCGACACCGCAGTGGGAGAGCCGCTCGCGCGTCTGCTTTCAACAGATGGGCGCCAGCGGTGTGCTCAGCTGTGATGCCGAACAGCTACAGGTGCGCATCGACCTTGGTTTTCTGCTCAAGGGGATGCGTGAAACCATCGAAGCCAAGATCCATCATCAGCTCGACAAACTGCTCGCTTAGCCCCGAATCGCGACTCATGTTTAGGTAGTTTTACCTAAATCGAAAATTTCTCTCTCCACAGGGGTTGCCACGCTCAGCGTGCTGAGTAGAATGCGCCCCACGTTGAACGCAGCGCCGCTCCAAGGCGATGCGAAA